>NZ_VILC01000074.1:0-20786 GCF_009712065.1 Aphanizomenon sp. UHCC 0183
ATGTAGTAATGATCAAGTAGATACAATTGGCAAGGAAATCACTGTTTTAATTGATAGTGAGTCCCCTGGTTCTGGTGTGATTATTAAACAAACAGGCAATACTTATACTGTGATTACAGCCTATCATGTAGTAAAAAATAGTAATTTAAAATATCAAATAGTTACCCCAGATAATCAACGTTATCAACTCAATTATCAGACAGTGAAACGACTAGATAATAACATAGATTTGGCGATTTTACAGTTTACCAGCAAAAAAGATTATCAAGTTGCTAAAATTGGCAATTCTGATGAGGTAAAAAGACTAATAAATGTCCATGTGGCAGGTTTCCCTCGCCAGACAGGAGGTGTGAAGAAATCTATTTATGATTGTCGCAGTGGAAGAGTAATTGACAATGTACCGGAAAATATTGATAGTGGCTACAATTTATTTTATGACAATCCTACATTGGGAGGAATGAGTGGCGGAGCAGTGTTGAATGACCAGGGAGAAGTGGTAGCAATTCATGGTCAAGGAGAAGAATCAAATGATGTTGATATTGATAGAATAAATTCCTCTGTTGCTATTGTAAAATCAGGTAGAAATTCAGGTATTCCTATTAATACTTTTCTTAGGCTATCGGCAAGGAATGGTGTAGATTTTGCCTACACACCACCCAGACCCCAAACTCAACTAAGGTCTGTACCTAAACAGCCAAAACTCATTGTTTCAAACAAATATACTAAACTACAAAATTTACTCGCTGTGGGAAAGTGGCAAAAGGCGGACGAGGAAACAGCACGGGTAATGTTAGCAGTGGCGAAGCGGGAAGAAGAAGGCTGGTTAGATGAAGAAAGTATTAATAATTTTCCTTGCGAAGACCTCCGTACCATTGACCAGTTGTGGGTAGAATCTAGCAATGGGCGCTTTGGTTTTTCTGTCCAGAAGCAGATTTATCAAAGTTTGGGGGGAACCACAGAGTATAACAGTAGGATATGGCAGACCTTTGGGGACAGAGTAGGATGGAGAAAAGGAGGGGAGTGGTTGCACTATAAGTATATTATATTTAGTACATTAGCACCAAAAGCCCACTTGCCATCTGGGGGTACTGGATCTTTTATTTATGAAATGGCATTTAAGAGTGGGCGTTATTGGGTAGATGGCGGGATCTTCTTCTCTCATGTTGATACTTGTCAACTGTAGCACGTCATAACGAGAAACCAACAATCTCAAATCAAATTAGAAATTCCCTCTCGTCTAGAACATCCTAATTTCTTTTTTTAAGAATCGGAAAATATTATTATAATAAATCTTGAAAAATCTAAAATCCTGAAAATCATGATTCAAACAAATAATATCATGTATAATTAAACAAATCCTAATTCTGAAAAAAGACAAAAATATGCAAATTACTATCGAAATTCCTGAAGATATTGGCAACCAACTACAACGAAACTGGCAAGACGTACCACAAAAACTTTTAGAAAGTTTAGCAGTAGAAGCTTATAGAAATAAAATCATGACTTCTGTACAAGTTCAACAATTACTAAAATTTGCCTCACTTCAAGAAACTGAACATTTTTTAAAACAATCTCAAATTTCTCTAGATTATCCTCAAGAAACTTTAGTACAAGATAAACACACAAAAACTTTAGCTGATGCTTTTAACGAACTTCAGCAAATCTGTATTGAAGAAGATTATTCTTTAGAAATTCCCTCTCGTCAAGACCGTCCTAATTTCTTTTTTTAATATCCGCAATGACTTTTTTATGTGATACGAACATTATTAGCGAATTAGTGCGACCTCAGCCGAATCCTGGTGTTTTAATATGGGTAAAAAATTTATCTTCCATAAATATTAGTGTAATTACTCTGGAAGAAATACATTATGGATTAACATCAAAACCTAACCTAAAAATTCAAAATTGGTTTGATAATTTTATTAAAAATGATTGCCAAATTTTACCTATCACGGCTGAAATCGCTCAACTTTGCGGTAAAATACGGGGTCAACAAAGATTAAGCGGTAAAACAGTTACTCAAGCAGATATGATGATTGCTGCTACAGCCCAGATACATCAATTAACTTTAGTAACGCGCAATATTCGTGATTTTGATAGTTGTGGTATCCCTCTTTTTAACCCTTTTACTTAATCTTAATCTTAATGACATTTATGATCATAAATCCTGAAAATCCTTAAATCCTGGATATCCTGATTCTGACAACAATTAGACCATAAAAATCCTAATTCAAACAAATTATGCCAGCAAAAGATATTTATCATGATCAAGTTAGAAATGCCCTAGAAAAAGAAAATTGGCAAATTACCAAAGATCCACTTGTGCTAAAATGGGGTACAAGGGATTTATATATTGATTTAGGTGCAGAAAAACTCATAGCCGCAGAGAAAACTGGACAAAAAATAGCAGTAGAAGTTAAAAGTTTTGTCAGTAACTCCCCAATTTCTGATTTAGAAAAGGCTTTAGGACAGTATATTTTATACCATGACATTCTTCAACAATTAGAACCCAACCGTCGTTTATATCTTGCTATTCGGCAAGAAACATATTCAGAATTGTTTCAAGAACCAGTTGGTAAGATATTATTAGAAAATCAACGTCTTTGTTTACTTGTCTTTGATTCTGAACAGGAGATAATTCTCAAATGGATACCTTAACTAATTATCGCCAAATTATCGAAAAGATATTAAAAGAATATGCCGCACTACCTTATGCTTATGGAGAATTAGAAAGAGAACTAATTATTGATAAATCTGAAAACAGTTACTTACTACTAACAATTGGTTGGGAAAATAAACAGAGAGTACATGGCTGTTTAATTCATATTGATATTATCAATAATCTAGTCTGGATTCAAAGAGATGGTACAGAAGATGGTATTACAAATGAACTTGTCAATGCTGGTATTCCCAAAAATCAAATAGTTTTAGCTTTTCATCCTGTTAATGTCAGGAAACATACAGAATATGCTATAGGAGTTTAGCGAAGATTATCATATTTACTGTCTGAATCAGGATTCAAACACAATAAACATTCTCAAAATCCCATATATAAAACAAAAAATAACATCCTGAAAATCCTTTAATCCTGGACATCCTGATTCAGACAATTAACATACACGGATACACGAAAAGAATTTTAATAACATCTTGAAAATCCTTAAATCCTGGATATCCTGATTCTGACAATTGATTAATTTCCAACGAATTAATCATCTTGTCTGCTGTTTCCACAAACTGATCATAATCATCTATTTTCGCAGTATAAGTAATCGTATAAGCCTGATCACCTTTTAAAGTCACAACCTGCATATTCTTTAAAATATCTTTACCATTTTTACCCGTAAACACCAATTTACTAGCTTCTTTATTTGCCAAATTCGTTACACTTTTATCAACAATCTTTGCACCCGATACAGTATTATTAATTTCCTGAATACTGGATTTTTGTAAATCATCTAATCTGCCAGAAAACTTATCAACACTAATTGTCACCTTTTCTTGAAAATTATCTGTATCACTTTGTTGAGGAGAGATAAAAGTTACAATTTCGGCTGTAATTGGGTTTTCTAAATCTTGTCTTTCCCAGGTTTTTGGATATTTGATTGTGATTCCATATTTAGAATTTTCATATCCATTCCAATCATCTTTTTTAGTAATAAAGAAAATAGTTAAGCCAATAACTATTGTAATTCCTAGCAGTCCATAATAGATCCCCGACTTCTTTAAGAAGTCGGGGATCTTCTGCTTGTTTACTAAGCTTTTAACTGCTTGTAATGCTTCCTTTGCTGTAGGGTAACGCTTACGAAAATCATAACTTACCATTTTATCTAAAACAGTTCCTAGTTTGGGACTAACATTTGCATATTTACGCCAAATAATTTCCCCCGTCTTTATATCTTCTTCTAATTTATCAGGTAATAAACCTGTGATTGCTTGAATAGCAATTATTCCCACTGCATAAATATCACTACTCAATTGTGGTTTAAGTAGGTGAGCGTTGAAAATTGTCGTTATGGCAAGGCAAAAGGCAAGAGGCAAGAGGCAAGAGTGAAAAGGGTTTGGGCGATTTTACATTTCTTTACACAGTTTGGTTTTATTGTGTTCACCTACTTACCTCTCTGTTGTTCAAGTGGCATATAACCAGGAGTACCAATAATTACAGTAGAAGTAATTTGTCCATGTTTATTAACTAGCTGTGTACGAACTTCTTTAACTGCACCAAAATCAATCAGGAAAATTGTATTATCTAACTGACGACGACGGATATTATCTGGCTTAATATCTCGGTGAATAACTTTGTATTTATGAACAAATTCTAATACTTCTAAAATTTCCATGAGGAGTTGAATAACATCAGATTCACTCATTTTTTGACCTGATATTAATTCATCACTCAAATCATTACCTTCGATATATTCTTGAACTATATAAAATTTCTGATATTCTTCTATGTGGGCTAAAAGTTGGGGAATCTGTTCATGCTTACCTAACGTTTCTAGGGTTACTGCTTCTTGGTCAAAAAGCCTTTTAAGTATTATTAAAGTCGCTGGATCTGTACTTGCTGGTGTAAACTGCTTAACAACACAAAGAGGATTTCCTGGTCGTTTGGTGTCTTTTGCTAAAAAAGTAGTCCCAAACCCACCTTTTCCCAGATTTTGAATAATATGATAACGCTGGTCTATAATCGTGCCTATCATTAGACGCACCTTTTAGTCAAAAAGTCATTTTCCGCCCATCTAGGGTTGATTATGACACAAATTTGACATTAACAGTCTATTAGTTTCCGCAACTGCTGTAGATGTAACCTTGACCCTATCTGGTTTTGGAGATTATACTCAACACGGCTTAATAATTTGATTCTGTTGCTTGAGTTAAGATTTTACTCTTTTCTCTCCTTATTACGATACAAGGGGTTTAGCAAAAGCTCATAGGTGTCAACTTAAGCTCAAATCCCTACCACATCTTGTTCCTAGTCTCTGACTAGGAATGCAGTTGATGAGGCTCTGCCTCTAAGGGACTTCCAATTAAAAAAATACCCAAAAATTTCTTGTGGTGCGGGACGAATTGCCTGCTAATCATCAAGGACGGGCAGGATGCCCATCCCACAAAATTGGGTAATTTATTTTTTGGTGTTCCCTAATATCATTGAAGGCAGAGCCTTCTAGAATTCATTCCCAGTCAGAGACTGGGAATGAGACGACTTGAGTGAGGTTTTTCGTAATTTTGTAAAAGTCCATGTCTCAACCGTGTTTAGTATAGTTATGGAGAAAATTAACTTTCAAAATTCATAGCGCCTAAATATTTAGTTAAAAACGGCGAAAAAACTTCATAAATCAAAGTCAGCGGTTGTCCATGATGCCAAAATAAATAATGGCGACCCCAAAACGGACCTTTTTCATTAAAACCCGACTCTAACGCCTCTGAGTTACCATAATAAATACCTTGCACATCTCTATATAACTCAGTTCGTAACCGCGCTAAACTTGCCCAAATTGGTAAAGACTTGTTTTGTAAATACTCATCTACATGACTTGCTTCCCACCAAGAAGCAGCATAATATAACCGCTGTCCAGAAGCAGTTCGCACCCATACCTGTCTTCTAATTCTTGGACCTGGTAGCATCTGCATTATAGTCGGTGCATTATCGGAACTCATGCCAATTGCTGACATATCAATCACATCTACCTCCGTTGGTTCACCCGTAAGTAGTTGGACGTGCCGAGTCGGAGAACCATCACCCAAAAGCAGTAATTGCCAAGTTGGTGCTAACTGAGTGTGCGGTAAACCGCATTTAATCGCTTCCTCCCCACCTTGCCAAATAGGAGTCAGGCAATGCCAAGCACTTGGTAGGATTAGATCATTTGTGGGATTAAAAGTAGTAGCCAATGTTCTTTACAAAAGTTTATATATATTTCTATCAATAGCATAAAAACCAGCATCACTAGGGACGCTGGCAAGGAATCAAAAATATGGATTTTGATCAAAAAATGTAAACCCGCTGCTATAGTCATTTTTCTGACCTAACAGCGGGTTATTTAGAGAACTCCATAAAAAGAAATGCCCAATGTCATTCTGTTCGCGCAGCGTGCCAGAGGCATTACGAAACGAAGTGAAGAATCTCTTGAGACGCTTCGTTTCGCTTTGCTACACTCAGCATGACAAAACAGGATCATTTATTTTGTGGCTTACTCTTACATTCAAAAATGCGGATGGCGAGACTCGAACTCGCAAGGGCTATGCCCACACGCACCTCAAGCGTGCGCGTATACCAATTCCGCCACATCCGCGCGGTTTGAACACAGATTACAGTATAACATAAAAAAATTTCTCAAACACAAGATTTTGCAAATATTTCCCAGATATTTTTTGAATGGGTATGAGACTAACAGAAATATAGTTGCAGCACAAGTCATATTAAAAGGTCTAGGAAAGATGCCACATAATCTAAATAGTCTGTTAAAAATTATGTTTGGGGATCTCCTGTCACGATTTACAGTAATGCAACAGCTTTATGTCAACAGGATGGGAGAAAATGTGAATCTACTGGTACTGATATCGTAACTAGAAAATGAAATTTGACAAAATATTAATTGCCAATCGAGGAGAAATAGCCCTTCGCATTCTCCGAGCCTGTGAAGAAATGGGAATTGCCACAGTAGCTGTTCACTCGACTGTTGACAGAAATGCTCTCCACGTCCAACTTGCAGATGAAGCGGTTTGCATTGGTGAACCTGCCAGCAGCAAGAGTTATTTGAATATTCCCAATATTATTGCTGCTGCACTAACGCGCAATACTAGTGCCATTCATCCTGGTTATGGTTTTTTATCAGAGAACGCCAGATTTGCCGAAATTTGTGCCGACCACCACATTGCTTTTATTGGTCCTAGTCCTGAATCTATCAGGCTCATGGGGGATAAGTCCACAGCCAAAGAAACAATGCAAAAAGCTGGTGTACCTACAGTTCCCGGTAGTGAAGGATTAGTAGAATCAGAAGAAGAAGGATTAGCGATCGCCAAAAAAATTGGCTATCCTGTGATGATTAAAGCTACCGCAGGCGGAGGCGGTCGAGGAATGCGGCTAGTCCGTTACGAAGAGGAATTTGTCAAACTTTTCTTCGCGGCACGGGGGGAAGCAGGAGCAGCCTTTGGCAACGCAGGCGTTTATATAGAAAAATTTATTGAACGTCCCCGCCACATTGAATTTCAGATCCTAGCGGATAACTATGGTAATGTTATCCATCTGGGTGAAAGAGACTGTTCAATTCAGCGTCGTAACCAAAAACTCCTAGAAGAAGCCCCTAGTCCGGCTCTCGACCCTGACTTACGGCAAAAAATGGGCAAAGCTGCCGTTAAAGCCGCCCAGTTTATTAACTACACCGGAGCAGGAACTATCGAGTTTCTTCTAGATAAATTCGGTAAGTTCTATTTCATGGAAATGAACACCCGGATACAAGTGGAGCATCCAGTAACAGAAATGATTACTGGTATAGACCTAGTAGTTGAACAAATTCGCATTGCCCAAGGTGAAAGACTAAAGCTCACGCAAAAAGAAGTGGTTCTGAGAGGACATTCCATTGAATGCCGGATTAATGCTGAAGACCCAGATCATGATTTTCGTCCAGCCCCCGGCAGAATTAGTGGTTATCTTCCCCCCGGAGGACCAGGGGTGCGGATTGATTCCCACGTATACACGGACTACCATATCCCCCCTTACTACGACTCTCTCATAGGTAAATTAATTGTGTGGGGACCAGACCGAGCCACCGCTATTACCCGCATGAAACGCGCATTGAGAGAATGTGCAATTACAGGAGTCCCTACAACCATTCCCTTTCATCAAAAAATTATGGAAAACCCACAATTTTTAGAAGGTAACATTTACACCAGCTTTGTCCAGGACATGAAAATACAGTAATTAGTCATTGGTCATTCATTGGTCGTTTTCTTCCTCCTGACTCCTGACTCCTGACTGGGCGCGGGCCCCGCGCCCCTACATTCTGGCTCCTACTACTTGTCTAACATGGTCAGTAACCCTTGCTGACCTAGCAAAATTTCCCGGATAAAGCTGAAAATCGCCACCAAAATAATCGGGGTAATATCCACACCACCAATAGGTTGTACAAACTTCCGCAGTGGGATTAAAAATGGTTCAGTCGGCCAGGCGATTAGACTAAAAGGCAAGCTATTGAGATTGATTTGGGGATACCACGTTAGAATAATGCGGAAAATAAATAAAAACGTCATCACTCCCAAAACCGGACCAAGAATCCAAGCAGTCAAGTTAACACCAGTCATTTTGTTTAGCTACCATCTGTGAGAGAATCCAAAACTTGGACGCAAGTTGATAAACTTTAAGTTTTGTAACGTATTCTTCCCTCAATTTTAACTAAATAGTGCCATTTTATTGTGAGAATAGAAAAACAAAGTTATTGACTTGGGATCATCAATCAAGTAAATACCAGGTTAGATGTGCGGTATGTACTTGATTGAGATACATTCAGGAAATCGTCAACCCTCTATGAGTGGGGTTTCCCAGCACTCGATTGTATTACATCCGACCAATAACCCTGATAATCTTGGATTACTTTTCAAGAAAGTAATCCAAGATTAAAATGAAAATAAACTGTGTAAAAAAAGGTTGAGAACTATGACACCCTCTTTAGCAAATTTTCTTTGGAGTCTCCTTTTGGGTACTGCGATCGTTGTTATCCCTGCTACCATTGGTCTAATTTTCATTAGCCAAAAAGATAAAATCCAACGTTTTTAATTTTTGGGGACTGGGGACTGGGGACTGGGGAAGCATCTTCTTCTTTCTTCTGGACTCCAGTATTCCTCTTCCACAATATTATGACTGGTTAAAATAGTGATAGTAAGTGTAACTCGTTAATATAGATTTGATATTAGGAAAACATCAATGGTTAATTTGGGGCTGAACTCAGCCAGTGTTTTGGCTCAGGTAAATTTTGGAGCAAACTCAGCCAGTATTCTAGGAATTTTCCTAGCTGTAGCTGGAGCAGCATTGTACTTTCTTCGTTCTGTCCGCCCAGAACTTTCAAGAGATCAAGACATCTTTTTTGCCGCAGTTGGCTTGTTATGCGGCTTTATTCTCGTATTTCAAGGATGGCGACTTGATCCAATTTTGCAATTTGGTCAATTGCTTTTGGTAGGTTCTACAGTATTTTTTGCCGTCGAAAGTATTCGTCTGCGAAGTATCGCTACTCAACAAGCAAAACGAAATACTCCCATCGTGGACGATGAACGCGAGGTTAGCAGAAAATATTCTTATTCTGAGCGGCGCAACTATCAAGCTGAGATGGATGCGGATTTAGAACCGCTACCGTATGAAGAAGACGAAGAAGCCCCTCAGCGTCCGAGAATTCGCGGTAGTCGAGACGAACGTTCTACCCGTGATGACTATTACGAAGATCAGCCACCACGCAGTTCACCAAACTCACGTACCAGGGAAAAACCAGAATCACCAGAAAGAAAGCGTCGTAACAATTCTGGGCGTTCAGTCAGTCGTCCCAGTGAGGGTTATGAAGATGAAAATTGGGGTTCTACTCCCAAACCAGTTGACGATTGGGAAACTTCAAATTCCCAAGATGCAGTGAGAAAACCAGCACGTCGCAATAATACTGGCAATAATCGCCCTCAACGCCAAGAAAGTCGTGAGGATGATATTACCCCTACTCCTAGACCAAGAAAACGTCGTCCACCTAGAGATTCAGTTTCTCCCAGAAGACAGGATGATGATGAAGCTATCCCAACGGAATATGTTCCTTACAATCCCATTAACAAGCCAAATAACGAGCCAGATAATTCCGATTTTGATGATGACATTTAACACGTTTGGGGTTGACGACGGAAAATAGTAATGTGAAAACATTTACACCTAGCTTCTGGCTCCAAAAGTCAATTTATTGGAGCCTAATTTTTGGTTTGACAAGTTTGCTGATATCTTGCAGTGCTGATAATATCCCCCTGGGAGTTACTTCTCTGAATAGCCGATATACTGAAGAACAACCTGCTATCAGTGGTAATGGGCGTTTTTTGGCTTTTGTCTCCAATCGTTCTCGTTATCAGCAGTTGTTATTATACGATTTAGAAAATCAAAGTTTTATTCCTACACCAAGATTAAACAGACAGTCAGTAATTATAGAAAGTCCTAGTTTGAGTTATACAGGCCGTTATATTTGTTATATTACCAGTGATCAAGGTAGACCTGTTGTTGCACTTTACGATCGCGCTTCCCAACAATCACAAGTTCTGACCCCTACTTATCGTGGTTGGGTGAGAAATCCTAGTATTAGTCCTGATGGGCGTTATATTGCGTTTGAATCCTCCAGTCGTGGACAATGGGATATTGAAGTTCTTGATAGAGGTCCAACTATTGAGTTAGATATTCCTAATGGTGCAAGGGTGTCAACCAAAAATTGACCGAAAAATTTTAGATTTTAGATTTTGGATTTTAGCTTAAATATGTCACATTGGGAGTTTTCGGTACAGATTCCCCGCCTCTTCAGGGCGGAATTAATCAAAAATACTCGCTGCGCTGCGCTGCGTACGCTTCGCTAACGCCAATCTAAAGTCCTCAAGCTGCACACTTTAGGGTTGAGTCAATCCAAAATCCAAAATCGTAAATCCAAAATCTGTTGACCGTTGGAAAATTTCTACACTTACCTGAATATTTCAATTGTATATCGTCACTAATATCTAGTATCAATAAAAGCTAATTTTATGTTCCCTAATCTAAGACAATTTGGTATTTTAACCGTGTTTATGTTTTTCGTTCTTTCGACAAGATACCTAACTGTATCTTCGGTTCTCTATTGGTTGCTTTGGGTTCGTCGTCCCCCGTCTTGGGAGGTTCGTCGTCTTCATGATATGCACCAACGCAAAAGCAAAATGAAGAGTGAAATCAAATGGTCTCTTTTTTCCTGCTTTATTTTTGCATTACCAAGTGCTTTTATGATCGAAATGATCAACTTGGGATATACCAAGGTTTACTTAAATTTTATGGATTATGGTTGGGTTTATTTACCTTTGAGCCTATTTATATATTTGATTCTCCACGACACTTATTTTTATTGGACTCATCGCTGGTTGCATATTCCTAGTATATATCGCCGCTTTCATCAAGTCCATCACGAATCTATCAACCCTACACCTTGGACTTCTTTTTCTTTTGATCCTGTTGAGAGTATGATGCAGGCAATTATCATTCCTCTGATGGTTTTTATTATTCCCATTCATATTAGTATGGTGGGATTATTACTAACGTTAATGACGATATTTGGTGTTGTCAATCATACGGGTTATGAAGTTTATCCATATTCATGGATACGTGGTTTTTGGGGTAAACATTGGATTACACCAACGCACCATACTATTCATCATCACAAGTTTAATTGTAACTATGGTCTTTATTTTCGGTTTTGGGATAAATTAATGAACACCGATATAATGGTCAAAACGCAGATAAACGCAGATAAACGCAGATAAATTTGTACTTCGTTAGACTAGGAAATAATATAAAAGATGATGGCTTTTGAGGAGAAATAGAGCTTTGCCCATGTGACAATTGAAAATTTGGGTATAAAATAATGTTTTTTAATAATAGTAATAGAAAAATAATTCTCAACTACTTGGCAAATAAAAAATCATCTGCTATATTTAGAGCATACCCAAAAACCTAATCCCCTAATCCCCTGTCCCTACGGGGATGTAGAGACGTTCCTCGGAGCGTCTCTACTCTTTTGTATTCACCTAATCAGCATTAAGAATTTTGGGAACTCGGAAAAAATCTCCTTCCTGTTGAGGCGCACTGTTGAGGATTGCTTCTCGTTCGGGATAGGGTTGGAGAATATCTTCTCTGGTGACGTTGCTAACATCAATAGCTCTGGTTGTCGGGGCTACATTAGTGACATCCAGTTGATTTAGTTGTTCTATATAGTCTAGAATACCACCCAGTTGAGTGGTAAATTGTGCCTCTTCGTCTGCTGTTAATTCTAAACGAGCGAGATTAGCGACTTTACGAACTTGTTCACTATCAATCATAATTTGTTAATTGTCAGTTGTTAGTTGTCAGTTGTCAGTTGTCAGTTGTTAGGCAAACTTTTACAACCGACTAATGACTAATGACTAAGTTAAAAGAATACGTCAATTTGCGATCGCCCGGTGGTTTTTATCCAGTTCTGAGCTTCAATATAGTTATTGGGAGCCATACGAATCGCTCTAATCCAATAATCCGCTGCTTGATCAAGTAATGCTTCACCACCGTCATTATCCCCTGCTTCCTTAGCTCTCTCACCTTGAAAATGATAAATCACGGCAATATTATTCAAGGCTTGGGGTAATTGTGGATTTAATTCAATGGCCTGATGATAATACTCTAAAGCCTTATTATGATCGCCGTTACTGGCATAAATTAAACCCATGTTATAAAGGATATAACTCCGATCATTAGAGTCTTCCTCCATTTCTAAGGCTTCTGTATAGTAGTCTAGTGCTTCGGCATATTCACCTTCTGCCTGTGCGGACATTCCATCTCGATAATAAACAAAGGCTTCTTTCGCCTTTTTGTTGGTTGGCAATATCTTGAGAATGATATCTGCCATTACTGTAAAGGATTTGTCAACAAAGTTATCGTTTTTCTGTGTTCTTGGCATATTTGTCTCTATGGTTGCTTAATTGCAGCATACCGCTAATTTAACTAATTTTTGGAGGTTTGAGTTATCCCCAGAAATATGAAGTAAGATTTTCAGAATTATTGACCGCAGATAAACGCAGATAAACGCAGATAAATTAATAGTTTTATTTAAATTTTAAATTATTTCGTTTCCATTTCCGAAACGGAAGTAAATACTATTGTATAACCGAGTTAAGTTAACTATTGCACACAAGCCACACCCAGCCGCGATGGTAAAAGAAATAGCAATTCGCACCACTGGACTCACTAAGCAATTTGAAAGACATATTGCTGTCAATGATGTTGACTTAGAAATCCATACGGGTGAAGTTTACGGATTAATTGGTCCTAATGGTGCAGGTAAAACCACCCTAATTCGGATGTTAGCCACTGCTGAAGAACCAACTACGGGTGAGATTTATATTAATGGCGATCGCGTAGCGGGTCCTTCGGACTATCGCCTCCTGCAAGATCAAAACAACCTAAAACTTAAACGTCGTCTTGGTTATTTACCTGATGACTACCCACTGTATGAAGATTTGACAGTTTGGGACTATTTAGATTATTTTGCTCGATTGTATCTCTTACAAGGAAAGCGCCGTACCCAACGTCTCCACGAAGTTTTAGAACTGATTCAACTGGGTAATAAACGACATAGTATGATTTCTACCCTCTCACGGGGGATGAAACAGCGTTTAAGTTTAGCCCGCACCATTATTCATGAACCAATTTTACTACTTTTAGATGAACCTGTTTCGGGACTTGATCCTATTGCGCGGATGCAGTTTCGGGAAATTATTAAGGCTTTGCAAGAAGCCGGCATGACAATTTTAATTTCTTCTCATGTACTTAGCGACTTAGCAGAGTTATGTACATCCGTAGGAATTATGGAATTAGGTTTTTTAGTGGAAAGTTCTTCACTCAAACATCTCTATCAACGTCTTTCCCGACAGCAGATTTTTATCTCTACCTTGGGCAATATAGATATATTAGTGAGTGAATTAAAAAATCATCCCTTAGTGGAAGAATGGGAATTAATACTTAGTCAAAATAGTGTGCGAGTAAATTTTTCCGGTAAACCAGAAGATTCCGCTGATTTATTGCGATCGCTTATCAGTGCAGGAATTCCCTTAACAGAGTTTCATTGTACCCAAGAAGACCTAGAAACTATTTTCCTCAAATTAGGTCATAAACAAGCATCATAGATAATTTTGGATTTTAGATTTTGGATTTATTTTCTGCACAAACTTAAAAATTGTTCCAAAATAAAACTTATCAACTTTTAGAGGTATTAACGATGTTACTAAATTTCATAGACAGAGTTGGAGAATTAAATCCTCAGTTATTTCGAGAACTAAAAGGCAGATTCAAACCTTTTAATTTGATCATATCTATGGGTTCTTCCTTACTACTACAACTCATAGTTTTCATATTTCAATTCCGAGAATTTCCCGATGAAAACTACTATCTTAGATCAACCTACTGCACTTTGCGAGAAGTATACCAAAATCAGGAACAAGAACTCTATAAACAACAAAACCTACTTAACCAAAAAATAACTAATTATCAGCAAATTCAACTATCAGATAATACCATAATTCCCAACTTAGATGCCAAACTTCAGCAAGTTAACACTGAACTAGCTGACCTTCAGAATTATTTATCGAAAAATATTTGTCCTTTAGATAAAATAGACTGGCAATTATGGTGGCGAGATCATTGGGAATACACATTTTTAACATTTAGTGTAATTTTCATTTTTACCCTCTTAGTTGGCGGAACTTATTTATTAATTAGTGATTTAGCCAAAGAAGAACAACGAGGAACATTGAATTTTATTCGTCTAAGTCCTCAATCAGAAACCAGCATTTTAACTGGAAAAATTCTCGGAGTCCCCAGTTTAATTTATCTTTTTGTCCTCACAGCCATTCCTTTGCATTTATGGGCTGGACATTCTGCTAAAATCGCCTTCAGTTACATTTTCAGTTATTATGCTGTGATTGCCGCAAGTTGTCTTTTCTTCTACAGTGCAGCCCTAATTTTTGGTTTAGTGAGTCGTTGGTTCGGCAACTTTCAACCTTGGTTGGGTAGCGGTGCTGTACTTGTATTTTTGTTTATGACAATGACAATGGTATCTTCTTCTGGAGGCTTTAATAATCCCCTAACTTGGATGAGATTTTTAAGTCCCTGGGATATCACCAATTATCTATTTCCTAATCTGTTTCGTTCCTATAAAGATTCATCAATCAGCCAACTACAATTTTTCTACTTACCAATAGGAAAAAATTTCCTTACCTTAGTCAGCTTTCATTTAGTTAATTACGGAATTTGTTCCTACGGTATTTGGCAAGCAATGAAACGCTGCTTTCGGAATACAGATAGCACAATATTGAGTAAAAAACAAAGTTATTTATTTATAGCCTTTACTCAGGTAATGTTTTTGGGATTGACTATAGGTGCAGTTGAGAACAAATCAGATATAGGGATTATAATTCTCATGGCTTTACTTAATTTTGCCTTAGTTCTAATTTTAACTATTGTGCTTTCACCGCAGCGGCAAACTATCCAAGATTGGGCAAGATATAGACACCAAAATCATCGAGATAAATCTATATTACAAGATTTAGTATTTGGTGAAAAAAGCCCAGCAATTGTTGCCATAGTCATTAATCTATTAATTGCTACCACACCCATAATAATCTGGATTCTGTTCTCACCTCCTAATTTTCATAATGGTAGTGTTGATAAGAACAAAGTCATATTAGCTATGGTTTTAGCTTTCACACTGATGTTAATGTATGCCACAATTGCTCAATTGATGCTACTCATGAAACATCCCAAGCGTTATGTATGGACAGTGGGAACTATTGGTGTAGCAATGTTTTTACCATCAATTGTTCTTGCCGTTTTGGGTGTTAGTCCTTCAAAACATCCCATTTTGTGGTTATTCTCCACCTGTCCTTGGGCAGCGATAGAATACACTCGGACGACAACAATTTTTCTGGCACTTTTGGCTGAGATAACAGTTGTAGCTTTGTTAAATTTCCAATTAAATCGTCAAGTCAAAGTTTTAGGAGAATCCGCAACCAAAGCACTATTGACCGCCCGATAATAGTTAGTGACTCGTAAAGTTTTACCGATAGGAATGATATTTAATTTTTGTATTCCTATCGGTGGACATCAGCCTTAAAGAAATGTACAATAATTAAAACAATTACCCAATTCCAATTTTAATCTCATCCAACGAAATTATTTTTAATTTATTTGATCAAATAGAATCGGCTTGCGAGTATAGATAGCCTTTTCGACAATATCAGCAGCATAATTCACTCCTCCAGCCCTAACAATTGCCTCTTTTAGCCTCAGTGCATTTTGTTTGTAAGAATATTCTGTTAAGACCCGCTTAATTATTTCCTGCAAACTCGTAACATTTAAACGAGACAAGGGTAAAAATTCTCCAGCACCTGTATAAGCTATCCGAGAAGCAATTCCTGGCTGTTCATTAGTAATCGGAATTGCTACCAGTGGAACTCCACTACTTAAAGCCCCTAAAACTGCATTCATACCACCATGAGTAATAGTGAGAACAGATTGCGAAATCAATTGCTGTTGGGGCGCATAAGGTACGACTACAGGTGAACCTGCGAGGTTAAAATCTAATTCTTTTATTTGTGGCTGACCCAAAGAAATCACAAGTTGTACATCCAATTCCATAGATGCTTCTGCAATCATTTGAAAAATTTCCTGTTTGCGATTTTGTAAAGTACCTAATGCAGCGTAAATTAATGGTTTACCATTCAATTTCTCAAAAGGAAAAGGCTTTGGTGATAATGAAAGAGGCTCTAATCCTGATGGATCTTGCAAGGGACCAGTATAATGAAATGTTTTAGGTAAACGCACTCGCGGAAAGTCAAATTCAGCAGGTAGCTGACATATCTGAGCGAGTTTTCCACCAGCATCATCACGACAAGTGTAATTTGCTAAATTCCATTGACGACGTTGATCTGCTACTAATTTCCAGATTTTTTGTGATAACTGATTAAGTAAAAAGTTACCTGCACGGTTTCGCAAAGTAGACAACCAGGCTGTATTATATTCCCAATTGGTAAAATAAGGTGGAACTCCTGGTTCCCTATTAATAAGAAGAGCATTGCATACAGTGATAAAAGGTATTTTTAGAAAATCGGCAATAGTTCCGCCTCCAATTGTTACTTGATCTACTAATAAAGCCTCTATTCCTGCTTTCGAGATTGCTGTAGGTGCTTCACCAAATAGCATCTTCGTTTCCTTTTCTAGCCAATCTATTGTAAAATTTAATGCTGCCATTCCACTCAATTCTCCTAACTGTTTGTACATTACTTCTAATGTTCCAGGGGAAAATTCAGCTTCTCCTATTTTCCAAAATTCTAATCCAGCCTTATCAACCTTAGATTGAACATCGGGGATGTGGAATAATGTAACACGATGACCACGCCGTTTTAATTCTCTTCCTAAAACAAACATTGGGTTGAGATGGCCTATTGCTGCTGGACAAAGAATACCAAAATGAGTCATAAGTTATATTTTTTGGTTAATTACAATGATTTATACCAGAAAACCGCTTTATAAATTCAAATTACATCATTTTTACTTCACTGCTTTGGTCAAGTATATAAACATACTCTCAATAAAATGATTAACACAGATCATAATGGCTAATATATGAGTTAATACTGTTTTGTCAAGAACATGAAGATCCTAATATTTTCACGTCTTCAAATTTTTCAATATAAAAGAGCTTCATTAACACCTATTTAATACAGCACCTGCAAATTAGAAGTTAAAATATTTATCTACACTCTTAGGGAACTATTTTGTTGTAATATCATTGCGTCAGACTTTCACCAAAGTCAGTACCAAGGGAGTTATGATTAAATCTTGGATGATAATTGGCACTATAGCATTCTTCGTAGGCTTCGCTGGTAACTGGATTACACCCAACCAGAGTCAATGGTTTCGGCATTTACAAAGACCTAAATGGTTAACCTTTGAATCAGCAATTCCCCTGATTTGGACTATAATTTTTATCTGTGGTGCTTGGTCAGCTTATATTATTTGGGAACACAGTCCAAATACCGATATAACTCGCCTAATGATGGGTTTGTACCTACTTCTAGAGATATTTACCATAGCCTATAGCCCCATAATGATCCGTCTTCGCAGTCTCATTGCTGGTACAATCATTGGTGGCACTGGACTACTAATTTGTATATTAATCACCCTTGCAGTCTTATCTGTATCGCTGTGGGCAGCATTACTATTATTACCTTATTTAATTTGGAGTCCCATAGGTACATACACCACATGGCAAATGAGTCGTCTTAATCCGCAAGATGCTTAAAGCAGGAAAGTTGAAAGTCTTAATGATGTTTGACCTTCAACTATTTACATTCTGCCTTTGCGTCTTTGCTCCTTTGTATCTTGGCGCGAAAAAATACTCTTTTACAAAACAGAAGATTTATTTTCTGTTGTCTGAATGAAAGTTTGAAAATCCCCATTAGGTGTCCATTGAATCGCACCATCTTTACCCGTAAAGAAAAGTTTTGTTTGTCCTTTACTTAATAAAGATAATGTTTTCCTATCTAGATTATTAGCAGGAGAAATTGCTATTTGTGGTTTGAGTGCTAAAACTAAATCTTGCAAAGATTCTGATGGACTCCACAACACCTGGGGAGAAGACAAATCACCACTTTTAATTAATTCTTTAATTTGTTGAGATTTAATATTCCCTACTAATAACCAACTTTGACCAAAAATTTGTAACTTTAAAATCGGTACTTGGTCATTAATTAATTGTGCTGTGATTGTGGGAGTATTTATAGGTTGTCCAACTCCTAAACTTTGATAAATTCCTTGCTGTTTTTGGAGTTCCTGTTGTAGTAATTGAGTTGCAATATTGTCCTCTAACTTAGGAGCATATTCATACAAATTTTTAATTGGTAGACTTTGCATAATTTCCAACCAAGCATCATTAGTATAACCTGTAAACTTACTAGCGATCGCCCAATTAATCTGATTTAAACCTTGCTGTCTCAAAAATGGCAAAATTGTAAATCTACCTGTGCCTTCATTTCCACTATTAATTACGGCAATATTTCCCCGATCTTGAATTACTAAAACAGGTTCAGTTCTAGTATCTAACAAAGTAATTCTCACCAAATTATTAGCAGAATGCCAAATGGGAACAAGTACCAAACCAACTGCTATGAAACCTGCAAACCACCAACGTTTTTGCCACCACCCGACTAACCAAACTAAAATAATTAAAAGATAGATAGTCAACATTTGCCAAATTGATATACTCCCAACTGGTATCTGGCTTCCTGGTAAATGATCGAAAAATTCGACCATTTGAATCAACCAATGGGTAGGGTAATATAAAAAACTGGTTAAAGTGCTACCTAAATCTGGTGAAATTAAACTTGCCAAACCGCTAATCATGCCCCCAATACTAATCACAGAAATAAATGGTGTCGTCAAAATACTCAGCGGTATACTATAAACTATAATTACACAAGCAAAATCCAGTAATCTTGGTAAAGTCCAAATTGTAGCTGCTAAAGGTACAGAAATTAAAGAAGCGATCGCAGGAGGTAGCCAATCTAAACGTTGAGTAATGGGTGATGCAGTTACAACTAATCCCAATGTCGCTAAAAAACTCAATTGAAAGCCTAAATTCCAAATCCACAAAGGATTAAACAACAATAATAATGTTGCCGCTATTAACAAAGCTCCCAATTGTTTCACATTTCTTTCCAAAGCTAAACCCAGCAAAGCCGCAAAACCCATAATTTCGGCTCTTAATACCGCAGGTTCAAAACCTACTAAAAACAAAAACACAATTAAACTCAAGCCACCCAGAGTAATCTGCGTTGCTTTATTTGTACGTCTTGTTAACTGTAAAACTACCCCCAAAATTAGAGAAGTTTGAAATCCAGATGCCGCTAAAGCAGGAGCTAAACCTGTTCTCACAAATAAATCGCGGATATCATAAGGTAAATCAACGGCTTTACTACCTAACACCATTGCACTGACAAGGGGACCTTCAGGAACACCCAATGAACTAGCGTGCGATCGCCCAATCTTCTCACGAACTTGCCACCATCCCCAAGGATGTTCATCATCCAAAATATTAATCTGCCTACCAATTAAACCCGCAAAAGTCCCCTCCTGCCGCAGATATTTCTGAAAATCAAAACCACCAGGATTAGAAGCCGCAGTTGGTTTATACAAAAATCCAGTCACCGCAATTTGTTGTCCAGGATATAACCCCGTAGATTGCAATATCGGCACAGTCACATATAGCCTACCCGTCACACCCTTGGGAATCCCCCCTCCCTCCTGACCCTCTAGCGGCACTAGTTCCCTCCGGGACGCTCCGCGAACGCTATCATTTTTCACCTCATCTAACTGAGTCGCTGCTAACCAAAATTGTCCCCGTTGATTACGAGTTACGCGGGGATTACTATCCACCAACCCCCGTACAATCACTAATTGTTCAAGATTACTATTATCCCCAGCCGCAAACTGACTAATATCCTTAATTCCCGGTTGAGGAACACGCAATTGCCAATAAACAGTAGCCAACAAACCCACCACACCAGCAATTAACCATATTCTCGGATGAGGAGTAGCCGTCCAGTTATTAGCGATCGCCTTATCTTTGCCAACAGCACCTTCTCTTTTCAGAGCAAACTTCCGCAGATTAGCATATATGCGGCGAAAGAAAACCGCCCCAACCACACCCAATAATAAAATCCACACACCACCCCAAGGAATAGCCGTAAACAGCAAACCCAAAATATAACTAAGACAGATAATTATTCCACTCGTCTGCATCATAAGAATTTAATTGCCAAAGCACCCAGTTCAGAGAATACCGCATAAATATTTAATCTGCTTGGGAAAGATATAATTCATCTGTCAAATTTATTTTGACGGGAATGATCGGAAAAAACCTCTGTTCTTCCCTCCCCTACCCCCCTACCCCCCTACCCCCCTACCTCCTCTACCTCCCCTACCTCCCCTACCTCCCCTACCCCCCCTACCCCCCCCC
>NZ_VILC01000075.1:0-20590 GCF_009712065.1 Aphanizomenon sp. UHCC 0183
GCCATTCATCTCACGCTGCCCTATGCCTTAACAAATCATTTACAGAGGAATCAATTCTGGATAATATTCCAATAATTGGTCGCTGGAAAGTTCATCACCTAATTGGGCTGGGGAAAAATGTACTTGGATAGCGCGGAGGTTATGTTTGTAGTGTAGATTAATTAGAGCTTTTAGGGCTGCTTTCAAAGCTGGGATGTTACCCAAATCGGTTTCTAACTCTGGAACTTCCCCTGTATAAGCGACTGTAATCATAACAATGATGTTTCGGGTGACGGGAAGTGATAAGGGCTGATTTGAGGAATTCAAATCCAGATTAGCTCCATATCTTTGGGCTGAGTCTGTGAATAATTCATTGACATAATCTCCTGCTTCCCCTTCATTCCAAAAGACATCACCTTCATTGGCCGCAGAGAACAAATATTCATCATATTGGAGGAAAGTTTGGCATAGTTCCACCAGTTCTTCTCCTAAAACTTCTAGCTCACCGTCAGCATTGCTGGCTGTTCTAGCGGCACTATTGAGAACACCTAAGATTGGCGCTACTTCATCTCCCTTTAAATGCAAAAACAACCGACAGACAATATAGCGAGTTCTGCCCATCATGCGATTAAACATTTGTTTTCTCCTGTAATTTCGGTAAATGTTGACAACTGTATATTAACCAATGCAGTAAAATTCTTTGATAAAATCTGCAATCACGGAAAAATCAGGTATGATATCTACCCTGGTGTTGCCAACTTTGAGAGTTGGAGTTGGTAAAGTATCGAGAGAATAAGTAAAAATTAAATTTTCAAAATGACGATGAAAATTGGTATTGTAGGACTGGGACTCATTGGTGGTTGTTTAGGTTTCGATTTACGATCGCAAGGACATTATATTTTAGGTGTCAGCCGTCGTGAATCAACCTGTGAGAAAGCAATTAAACTTGGTAGTGTTGATCAAGCGTCGGTGGACTTGAGCTTGTTGGCATCAGCAGAGGTTGTATTTATTTGTACCCCTATAGGACTGATAGTCCCCCAAGTGAAAGAATTAATAACTCATTTACCAAAGACTACTATTATCACTGATGTTGGTTCAGTTAAAACACCCATAGTGGAAACGATTTCTCCTTTATGGGAAAATTTTGTTGGTGGTCATCCCATGGCGGGAAAAACTGATGTCGGGATAGAAGCAGCACAGCGAAATTTGTTTGTCAATCGGCCTTATGTATTAACGCCAGTGGAGACAACACCTGGTGATGCTGTGATAATTGTAGAAGAAATTGTGCGATCGCTCGGTTCTATTATCTACCATTGTCAACCAAAACAACATGACCGGGCTGTGAGTTGGATTTCTCATTTACCTGTAATGGTGAGTGCCTCCTTGATTGCAGCTTGTTTAAGTGAGAAAGATCCAGAAATTGCTACATTAGCCCAAAATTTTGCTAGTTCGGGGTTTCGAGATACAAGTAGGGTTGGCGGTGGAAATCCAGAATTAGGGGTAATGATGGCGCAATATAACCGCCAAGCATTATTACATTCCCTTCATCAATACCGCGAAAATTTAGACGAATTTATTCATATAATTGAGCAGGAAAAATGGGAATTGTTAGAGGAAAAGTTTAAATTCAATCAGCAAGCGCGTCCTGATTTTGTTGGAGTCAGGAATCAGGAGGAATGATCCAGAACTTGAAAAAGTGCTTGATTTGAAATATACAGCAATTTCCAATCTTATGAGGTACATCTTAGCCCCCTCATCGCTTGCGGGGAGGGGGTTGGGGGTGGGGTTCTTGTTCCGGGTTTGATGACAATTTGCTGTAAATGAGGGCGCAGGCCCTGCGCCCTACGGTTTTATTGCGATTTATACATTAAACCGGAATAATAACACATCACCTTCTTGGACAATATACTCTTTTCCTTCACTTCTGACTAAGCCTTTTTCTTTGGCTGCACTCATTGAACCATGAGTTACTAAATCATGATAAGCTACAGTTTCTGCCCGAATAAATCCCCGTTCAAAATCAGAGTGAATGACTCCTGCGGCTTGAGGTGCAGACATCCCGGCATTGATTGTCCAAGCACGGGTTTCTTTCGGTCCACAGGTGAAATAAGTCCGTAATCCTAAAAGGGTGTAAGTTGCCCGAATTAAGGATTTTAAACCACCTTCTTTCACACCTAAAGATTCCAAAAAGTCAGCTTTATCGGCTTCTGGTAATTCGACTAATTCCGCTTCTACTTGGGCAGAAACTATGACAACTTGGGCATTTTCAACCGCCGCAACTGCTCGCACTTTTTCGACAAAATCATTACCTGTAGCTAAGTCTTCTTCAGAAACATTAGCAGCGTAAATAATGGGTTTATTGGTAAGTAATCCTAAGCCCTTAATAATTTCCGATTCTTCGGCATTTAAACCAACTTGACGAACAGATTTACCCTCATTTAAAGCGACAGCTAATTTTTCCAGAATTTCTATTTCCGATTGTGCATCCTTGCTGGTACGAGCAAGTTTACGAGTTCTTTCAATACGTTTTTCAATTTGGAATAAGTCCGATAAACCAAGTTCTAAATTAATGATTTCAATATCTCGTGCTGGGTCAACAGAACCGGCTACGTGAATGATATCATCGTTTTCAAAACAACGCACAACATGAACGATCGCATCAACTTCCCGAATGTGGGATAAAAATTGATTACCCAGTCCTTCTCCTTGACTTGCACCTTTAACTAAACCGGCAATGTCAACAAATTCAACACGGGCAGGTATAGTTTGCACTGAGGTGGCAATTTTGGCGAGAACGTCTAACCGGTCATCGGGGACTGAGACCATACCAACATTCGGTTCAATGGTGCAAAATGGGAAGTTAGCGGCTTCAGCTTTAGCATTAGCGACTACAGCGTTAAATAGGGTTGATTTTCCGACGTTGGGAAGTCCGACAATTCCGGCTCTTAGCATTGCAAATTTTAGATTTTGGTTTCAAGTATAAGGATAATTCAAACAGGAGGATGGTTGGAGTTAATTCACAAAAAGACTTTCGTCCTTCCTACATTCGGCAGGTATTTTGGGAATTATCCATAATAGCAGGTGACAGGGAACAGGGAACAGGTGACAGTGCGAGAAGCCTCTTTATGGATTAGTTGATGTCCTAACCGCCTTGTCTATGGCTATAAATATGCAAAATTGCCTGAGTCCTTGTTTTTATTAAACCCGATAAAAATAGTCGGGTATGTTTGACGTGGATTTTGCCTCGTGTTAGTATCATTCCAAAGTTGACGGATACCCAGGGAAAGCAAGATTATGACTCAGGCGATTACAAACCTCAACCAAGCGAACACTTCTATCCTCAAGGCTTTGAAGTGTAAAGAGTGTGGAGCAGAATACGAACTCAAAGCTACTCATGTATGTGAGTTGTGTTTTGGACCGTTGGAAGTCAAATATGATTACAATGTTCTCAAGAGCTTAGTTAGTCGAGAAACTATTGAAGCCGGTCCTAATTCGATTTGGCGCTACCGTCACTTTTTGCCCGTTGCTACAGATAATTTTATAGATGTAGGCACAGGGATGACTCCATTGGTGCGTTCCCACCGTCTGGCTCGTCGCCTGGGTTTAAATAAACTTTATATTAAAAATGATGCCGTGAATATGCCCACTCTGAGCTTTAAGGATCGGGTGGTGTCAGTGGCACTAAGTAGAGCGAGAGAATTAGGTTTTACGACTGTTTCTTGTGCTAGTACAGGTAATTTAGCAAATTCTACCGCGGCGATCGCAGCCTACGCTGGTTTAGATTGCTGTGTATTTATCCCTTCTGACTTAGAAGCTGGTAAAGTCATCGGTAGCTTGATTTATAGTCCTACCCTGATGTCAGTCAAAGGCAACTATGATCAAGTTAATCGTCTTTGCTCAGAAGTTGCCAATACCCACGGTTGGGGTTTTGTGAATATTAACCTGCGTCCTTACTACTCTGAAGGTTCTAAGACATTAGCCTTTGAAGTTGCAGAACAACTAGGTTGGCAATTACCAGATCATATAGTTGCTCCTTTGGCTTCTGGTTCTCTGTTTACCAAAATTTATAAAGGTTTCCAAGAATTTGTCAAAGTTGGTTTAGTAGAGGATAAAGATGTTCGCTTTAGTGGCGCTCAAGCGGAAGGTTGTTCCCCCATTGCGAAAGCTTTTAAAGAAGGTAGAGACTTTATTCAACCAGTTAAACCCAATACAATTGCCAAATCAATTGCGATTGGCAATCCCGCAGACGGCGTATATGCTGTAGAAATCGCCCAAAAAACCAACGGTAATATTGAATCAGTTAATGATGCCGAAATTATCGAAGGTATCAAACTATTAGCAGAAACCGAAGGTATCTTTACCGAAACCGCAGGTGGTACAACCGTTGCAGTTCTTAAAAAATTAGTAGAAGCTGGCAAAATTGATCCAGATGAAACTACAGTGGTTTATATCACTGGCAATGGTTTGAAAACCCAGGAAGCAATTCAAGGCTACATTGGCGAACCTTTAACTATTGATGCTAAACTAGACAGTTTTGAACGGGCTTTAGAAAGATCCCGCACACTTGACCGCTTAGAATGGCAAGAAGTTACAGTTTAATCCTTTCACTACCAATTAATTGTAGGGGTTTAGCAGTGCTAAACCCCTACCAAGCAAATCACTCACTAACAATTAACGTTTAAACAATGGCTGTAAAAGTTTTAATTCCCACTGCTTTGCAAAAATTTACAAACGAAAAAGCTACTTTAGAATGTACTGCTAGTAATATTTCTGCATTATTAGATTCCTTAGAAGTAAGCTGTCCTGGAATCAAAGCGCGTTTGTGTGATGATGAAGGCAATCTCAGACGGTTTTTGAATTTCTATGTCAATAGTGAAGATATCCGCTTTTTAGAAGGAGCAGAAACAGCCCTCAAAGATGGTGATGAAGTGAGTATTGTTCCCGCTGTTGCAGGTGGTTGAAACATCTCTGGAGGGTTTAGGGTATGGGATTTTAGGCATTGCTGAATTGAGGTATAAAAATCAAATATTCTAGTTCTTAAACTCTTACTCTCTGCGTCCTCTGCGCCTCTGCGTGAGAAAAAATCATACCTTCATTCACCAACGCCGGATTTTAAAAGTCCCAAATTACCCATTACCCATCTTATCCAACATACTTCGTGAAAAGTTACTATTTAAACGATTTTATCCCAATGATAGGCCAAGCTGCACAGAATCATGAAACTTATTAATTCATCCGTCTTTATCTGCGCTAATCTGCGGTTAATTACTCTTAAAATCTTATTTTATATCTAAATAGCTGTAGCTATGCTCTGGTATGTCAAAATAAAAATAACTGACTACCCAAAAATTAGCAATGGCAGAAGAAACTAATCAAAATCAAGCGGGTGATGTGGGTTCTAATCCTGCTACAACCGCCCCAGAAAAGCCCTCCGCAGACGCGAAAGCCGCCAAAAAGGAAAAGCCCCCAGCGTTGGAAGATAAGCCTTTTGAAGAGTTTATGCAGCAACATTACCTACCAGCGTTACAAGATGCAATTACTAAAGAAGGTGTGCCAGATGTGAAGCTGACTTTTGCCAAGCAGAAGTATTCTATTATTGGTTTTAATTCAGCAGAAGAATGTTGGCAAGTTATCGGTTCTTGGCAAGGGGGACAGCGCCAGTTTAACGTATATTTCCCTGAAGCCAATATTCAAGGTAAAAAGGGATTTTCCTGTAATGAAGGTAAAAAACCAAGTACCTTGGAATCGTTTTTAATTGATGAGCGTAAAATTACCCTAGATTTATTGGTATCTCGGTTAGTGTATCGCTTAAATGGACAAAAGTGGCTAGGTAGAAATTAGCTTAAACAGTAGAAGCCTTTAAAAAAACCCACCCTTACTAAGTTTAGGAGTGGGTTATTCGGTTATTTATAAATTATGGATTTGGGAAAGTGGCAAATTAGAACATACCCATGCCGCCCATGCCACCCATACCACCCATGCCGCCCATACCGCCCATACCACCCATACCGCCCATACCGCCCATGCCACCATCAGGGGACCCAGCGGATTGTTTTTCAGGCTTTTCAGCAATAATGGCTTCGGTGGTTAGTACCATACTGGCAATAGAAGAAGCATTTTGTAAAGCGGAACGAACCACTTTTGCCGGATCAATAATACCAGCAGCAATTAAGTCTTCAAATTCGCCTGTAGCTGCGTTATAACCGATATTCAAATCAGTTTCCCGAACTCTGGCAACAATGACAGAACCTTCTGCTCCAGCGTTCTCTGAGATTTGCCGCAGGGGAGCTTCTAAAGCTTTTTTAACAATATCAGCACCAATTCTTTCTTCGGGGGTGAGGCTGTTTTTAATTGCTTCTATCTTGGTAGATAGATAAATTAAGGTTGCACCACCACCAGGAACAATACCTTCTTCTACTGCGGCTTTGGTAGCGTTGAGTGCGTCTTCAATCCGCAAGGTTTTGTCCTTAAGTTCGGTTTCGGTGGCGGCACCGACTTTAATCACGGCAATCCCACCGGCTAACTTAGCAATGCGTTCTTGCAGTTTTTCGGTATCATAGTCGGAATCAGTTGCGGCTAACTGTTTACGAATTTGCTCAATCCGAATTTGGATTTCTGGTTTAGCAGCATTACCAGCCACAATGGTGGTATTTTCCTTGTCAATGTGGATTTTCTCCGCAGTTCCCAACATTTCCAAAGTGGCAGTATCTAAGCTTAAGCCAATGTCTTCAGAAATCATTTGTCCATCGGTGAGAATGGCAATGTCTTCTAACATAGCTTTGCGACGTTCGCCAAAACCAGGAGCTTTAATCGCAGCGATCGCCAATACACCACGCGCTTTATTCACAACCAAAGTTGCTAAAGCATCACCATCTACATCTTCGGCAATAATCAATAAAGGTTGACCTGAACGGGCAACTTTTTCCAAGATGGGAACTAGATCTTGAATGCTGCTGATTTTTTTATCGGTAATCAGGATGCGAGCATTTTCAAACTCTACTGTCATCCGTTCGTTGTTGGTAATGAAGTAGGGAGAAATATAGCCTCTATCAACCTGCATTCCTTCTACTACTTCTAGTTCAGTGGTGAAGGATTTAGATTCTTCAACGGTAATTACACCGTCTTTGGTCACTTTCTCCATCGCCAGCGCGATCATTTGTCCCACTTCAGCATCATTACCAGCGGAAACTGTGGCAACTTGGGAAATGGCACTTCCTTCTACAGGTTTAGCGATCTTGGCAATTTCCTTTACCAGCGCCTCAACGGTTTTATCAATGCCCCGTTTTAAACTCATGGGATTTGTCCCAGCAGCTACATTCTTTAAACCTTCCTTAATCAAGGCTTGTGCTAGAACTGTGGCAGTGGTAGTCCCATCGCCAGCTATATCCTTAGTTTTTGATGCTACTTCCTGAATTAGTCTAGCGCCAGTATTTTCTAGAGGATCTTCTAATTCAATTTCTTTAGCAACAGTGATACCATCGTTAACAATTTGGGGAATACCAAATTTTTTCTCTAATAGGACGTTACGACCTTTTGGACCTAAAGTGATTTTCACCGCATCTGCCAGGGCGTTAATACCCTTTTCTAAAGCACGCCGTGATTCTTCATTAAATGCAATAATCTTAGTCATGTTTTATTTTTCTATTGCTTCCATTAGACAATTTAGCACTCACTGACCAAGAGTGCTAATCCCTTTCCCCAATTTAGATTAACAATCAAAATCCCAAAATTGATTAATATTAACAGTTGATACTTATGTTTGACCATAAAACTAATGATTATATTGGGAGCAGATGAACTTAGCCAACTCCCTTAAATCCCTTGGCATTGCTGACCCTAGCGGCTCCGGCTGGTTAGCTGTAGTATTTACGTTTCTATTAGCTTTAGTTGTTACCTGGCGTTTAATTCCCACAATTCGCAAATTTGCCTTAGAGGTAGGTTGGGCAGATCAACCCAACGCCCGACGATTGAATCAAGAACCTTTACCTAATGCGGGAGGTTTGGCAATCTACGCGGGTGTCATTGCGGCTTTGGTCTTAGCTAGTCTCTTGCGACCGATTGAACTGCAAGGGGTTTTAGCTCAGGTCTTAACGATTCTCCTCGGTGGTTCAATTTTAGTTTTAGTGGGCTTTATTGATGACCAGTTTGGTTTGCCTCCATCTGTGCGTTTATGGGCGCAGGTAACAACAGCACTTCTGTTGGTTGGTAATGGAATTAGCATCAAAGTTGCCTTTGGTACACCCATTGATTCCCTCTTGTCTATGGCGTTAACGGTGCTGTGGGTGGTGGGGATCACTAATGCTGTTAACCTCATGGATGGGATGGATGGTTTGGCTGGTGGCATCAGCTTTATCACTGCTATCAGTTTGTTAGGCGTGTCTGCCCAGTTTGATAATCGCGCTGCTGCTACTTTGGTTTTAGCGGCTTTGGGAGGGGCGGCGCTGGGCTTTTTACGCCATAATTTTCACCCCTCACACATCATTATGGGTGATGCTGGTGCATACTTTTTTGGCTATGTGTTAGCAGCAACCAGCATTTTAGGCAAACTCCAGTTAAATACAATCTATGCCCTAATCCCCACAGTTTTATTTCTGCTCTTGCCAGTTATTGACACTACTCAAGTGTTTGTTCGCCGGCTCATGGCAGGCAAAAACCCTCTGAGTACACCAGGTAAAGACCACATCCATCATCGCTTGTTGGCTTGGGGACTATCCCAACGCAATGCAGCTTTTATCTTATGGTCAATTACTTTAGGTTGTAATTTACTGGCGATGAAAGTTCAGGGTATGAGTTTATCTGTGATGCTGGCTACTGCTGTCGGTATTATTTTGATGTTAGGCTTTACCCTTGGACAAAGAATAATCCGTGAATAGGAGGCAGGGAGCAGGGGGCAGGAATTTTACAACTGACAACTGACAACTGACAACTGACAACTGACAACTGACCACTGACCACTGACCACTGACAAATTACATCACCATACCGCCATCAACATTAAATACTTGTCCTGTGATGTAAGCTGCGGCGGGATCTGATGCTAAAAAGCGCACCATGCCAGCAATTTCTTCTGGTTTACCAAAACGCCCCAGGGGGATATATTGCAGGATACCATCGGCTTTGATATCGCTGGTCATGTCAGTGGTAATAAAACCAGGAGCAACGGCATTGACAGTGATGCCACGAGAAGAGAGTTCTTTAGCTACTGTTTTGGTAAAGCCAATTACTCCAGCTTTGGCTGCGCTATAGTTTGCCTGTCCAGGGTTGCCCATTTGTCCCGCAACAGAAGCGATGTTAATAATCCGCCCCGAACGTTGTTTAAGCATAATTTTACTCACAGCTTTTGTACATAAAAATACACCAGTTAAATTTAGGTCTATAACTGCTTGCCATTCCTCTAATTTCATTCTTAATAGCAGGGTATCACGGGTAATACCTGCGTTATTGACTAAGATATCCACGCGCTGGAATTTTTCTAAGGTAGTTTTAACGAGTGTATCTACTTGATTTTCTTGAGAAACATCTGCTTGGAGAGCGATCGCTTCTCCTCCTGCTGCTGTAATTTCTGCGACTACTTCATCTGCTGCTGTGCTGGAACTAGCGTAGTTAACTACTACTTTTGCACCTTGAGATGCTAATTGGAAAGCGATCGCTCTACCAATTCCCCGTGATGCACCTGTGACTATTGCAACCTGATCTTTTAATAAACTCATCTATTTTTCCTCAATTTTGTGGAGATACCGCGCTAATTATCTTATAATTTTAAGTTAGACGGAGGTAAAAAATTTATTGAGTTCAAAAATTCGCTTTCATTTAGATGAACTATATGAAAAGGTAAAAATATGAGAATTGCTACCAATTTAAAGGAACTCTATGAAACTGATGATAGTTTATGGTTAGAAGAAACTATTGAATTATTAAAACAAAAACAATTTAATCAACTTGATTTAGAAAACTTAATTGAGGAATTGACAAGTTTGGGTAAAAGAGATTTAGCTAAAGCCAAAAGTCTTTTAAGGCAAATTATTATTCATTTATTATTACTTCAATATTGGCAGGTAGAATATGAAAGAAACTATCGTCATTGGATTGGAGAAATTAAAACTTTTAGATATGATTTGAATAATCATTTGACGACAAATTTAAGGAATAAGTTAGAGGATGATTTAGAGAATATTTATCAAAGTGCGGTTGATTTTGTGAAAGGTAAAACTGATTTAACTGATTTAACTATTTTTTTAGAACAATGTCCTTATACTTTGGCACAATTATTAGATGACAATTATTTACCTTAAATATATTAATAGTAAAGCAAGTTCAGATAGTTAAAAATTAAGATGGGTTACGTGCTTGTTGCTGTGTCAATAACTGCTATTAATTTTTTTTGTAATAAACTGTGTTTACCGCCACCCATTGGTTTTTGAATTACTTCTGAATTAATATATTCCCAAGCTGGTGATTCATCAATAAAACCCAGCTTTAAAAATTCTTCTATGGGAATGATTTTTGCAACTGTTGTTGTCATTTATTTAACCCCATAATTTAATTTTAATTTTATCACTACTCTCAATAAAAACATTCACAAGAACAAGATACCCGACTTCTCTAAGAAGTCGGGTATCTGAATCTTAACTGTTATGATTAGTAGATTCAAGTTTAGCAACTACAGGATTAGGAAGAGGTGGAGGTGTGGGGATTTTCGGTTCTAGATGGGTTTTGCTATTAGTTTGATTCAAAAGAATCATAGACAACAAACCATCTGCTAAACCATTATTACTACCATTATTACCACCAACAATGATATCAGGAATAATGCGAACACTGCGATCGCCCACAATTTGCATTAGCTGCATCGCTGTGTAACCTTGCAAACCCAATGCTTGTACCCCTGTCCGATAGGTTTCTGCTTTCGCGTTACCTGTCGCCCGGATACCTTCAGCTTCCGCTATGGCTTTGAGTTTAGTGGCTTCAGCTTCACCTGTTGCTTGCTGAATTTGTGCGTTAGCTTGCAACTCGGCAATTGTGACACCTTGTTCCGATTTTACCAACTCTTGCTGAATATCTGCGATCGCTGTTTCCCGGACTAACATTTGTCGTTGGGTTTCTGCCATTTGCTGAACTTCGTAAGTTTTGCGTTGTTCCTCAGCAATTTTCCGGTCTGTCAGCGTGTGCATTAATTCATTCGGTGGCGTAATCAAACCAATCAACGAATCCACTGCTTGCACATCATAAGCACGTAAGGCAGATTTAACGTATTCAGAGGCTTCAACTTGACGCTCACTTCTGGCAATCAAGAAATCCAGGATAGTATATTCTTGAGCCGAGTTGCGGAAATAATTCCCCACAATGGGACGCAAAACCTGATCAATGACATTTTGCATCGAACCCAAGCGGGAAATCACTTTCGGAGCATCTGACGCACCAATGTGAATAATTTGGAATATCTCCAAATCAAAGCTAAAACCATCAAATGACAGAAGTTTCAGCGCCGTTAAATTCGTATCATACCCATGCTGACCGCTAATTCTATCAGTAAAGTTTAAGACAATGTTTGTTGTCGGCACTAGCTCAACTTTCATCACTTTAGTATTGAGCGGGTGCTTTCCAGGATATAAAGGCTCAACCCAAACACCCTTATGTCCTTGATTGACCAAATTTCCGTGAGTGAAAGATGCCCCGCTCACATCTTCCTGTTCTTCACCAACAAAAGAAATCACCACACCCACATAACCGATAGGGATTTGAGTCATCGGTACTTGTTCAATACTTACCAACCAAGGGTTGAGATTCCACGAACCCGATAATAACACCTGTTCTTGTAAACCCCGTTGTCCTCCAGCGTCAATAAATTTTTGACCATTCTGAAAATTATTATGTCCGGTAATAGCACGCCCAGCAATTTCACCTGCGGCAATTGGTGAACCATCCAAAGTAGTCACAATACCAACTTTTTCCGCTGCTATTTCATAGATTTGTAACTGTTCTGGACGCATACCCTCTTTACTGGCATTTGCTGCTGTAATCACTTTAAACAGCGCTGTATTGATGCGGTAAGTACCTGCGGTGATAAAAGCAATTTGCCGTCCTTTCTCCCCACCTTTGGTTAAGAATTTCCGAGCATCTTGAAAATTATCACATTCGACAATTTTGCCCAAAATCCGTTCTGGAGGGTTAGAAGCCCCATCAGCGGCGACAATCAGAGCGATTTGACCTTGGGGGACAACAATTACCGACTCTTTTTTCACTGCATATTGCCAAGGCCAATAACCCCAGTGCCAACCAGGGGCGAGGGTATCTGCTTGCAAACCCGCTTCACCATTGAGGGCAATTAATCTACCAGGAGGTAATCCTTTACCTGACAGGGTGAACTTTTTCACCACAATTCCCACTTCCCGTTCACCGATAACCACCAGTCCACCAAAGAAGAAACAACCGCCAATAATAATCACGGGAATAATGATTAAAGGCTCAATTCCCATTGATTGATAGGGGATTGGACGAGTTACTGATTGAGTAACTACGGGTTGAGTTTGGGTAGAGGGAATAGAAACAGAAGTAAATTCTTTTGCTGTCAGTGTTTTTATGGGAGTGGCATTAGCAGCATTAACACCACCTGCTAAAGCTAAGGCTGCAATTGCAGATGTAGCCACGCTGACAAATTTATTTTGCTTACTTTTATCAAGAAAAAATGGAAAGCTTTTCATATATCTGCCTCTTTGGGCAATTAATCATCTAAGGTATCACTTCATCAGGAGGGAATGATTTTTCTTAAACTTAATGTAATTTTTTAACCCAATGTTAGCACCCTAGCGGTAAAATCTGCTACTAGTCGCTTACTTTGTAGCCAATGTACACCTAAAAGAATATCTTGCAATTCATTTCCACCCAACACTGGGATGATCAACTCTTCTTCATCTAACCAACCTGTAAAACCTGTATCTAGTAATGCTTGTACTGGAATGATTTCACCATCAGCCGTAACTAACCCAATTTCAAAAATGAGTTCTCCCCTACTATTAAATTCCCCTAAAATCATATTTTACCACAGTTGCCAATCTCGTTAATTCTCATCATTAAGCGCATAGTAGTACCAAATTTTTCCCGTGCTTTCTGTCTGGCAATTGTTTCATCTGGATCAATTACATAATTACCACTTACTGGTTCAATAACTATAAACCAATCATAATGATCCTGAATTAATTCAGGTTGGACTTTATTGAATATGACCCGACAACCCTGATAAAATAAGCTATATTCAGCATTTCTTCTGGTTTTTTCCTCATAAGAAATTTGCTTTTCTGGAAATACTCTTCCTCGACGTGGTTGGTAATGAGACGATAATTGTGTCATTTTTGAAATATCCATAATCCACTCTACTTAATATTATATTAAAACTTGCTTTACATCTCTATATATTTGTAACATATATATATAGGAATAATATTTGATTTATGAAAAGATACGTAGGGTGCGTCAGACTGCATAAATTTTATCAATAAACAGAGTTGTAATATCTGACGCACCCTACAATACCTAATTTTTTTCAAAAATCAAATATGAGTTCTATAGTAATCCTATTTAGGAATGAGGATTAAATAAAGTGCAAATCTTGATGGATGTAATTTAACATTAGGAATGAGGATTAAATAAAGTGCAAATCTTGATGGATGTAATTTAACATTAGGTTAGACGGTCGTTATCAAGAATTGTAAGTTAATAAATCCACATTCCTTAATGTGTGAACATTGTCAGAGTCATAAGTAATTGTACAAAAATATTTACAGTCATTGCGAGCGAAGGGAAGCAATCACAACCCTTGCGATTGCTTCATTTCACTTCGTTCTATATGGCTAACGCCACGCTGCGCTAACGCAATGACATTGTGTAATTAATTTTGTCTCACTACTTACCCCCGATTTCTTTAAGAGGTCGGATATTTTATGACTTAAGTTTTGTTGAAAAATATTACAATATATTTCTTGATTTTAATTTGATGCTATGATAGAAGGCTGAATATTAAGGCGTTAGTGAATTGGGGTATGAAAGTCGAAAATTCCATCTCTCAAACTCTTACTCTCTGCGCCTCTGCGTGAAATAAAATTATAATTTTTGGTAATTCAATATGATTGACAATAAAATTAAACCTAGACAAGCATTAAGCAAAACATTTCTGAGAATTAAACCAATTAGAAATGAGTTTGAGATATTTAAAAGGAATCTGATTACACTACTTAATCAAATTGATGAAAACGAAAGAGAGGAATTTCATAAAAATATTCTTACTGATTTTTTGAAAAATACCTATTATGGTGCTGATTACTTAATAAATATTAAAGCCAGTAATGACTTAGTAATTTATAATGGAAAAGATACTAAAAGCAATGTTGGTGTGATTTTAGAGGCTAAAAAGGTAAATAACAATGAAATGCTCAAGGTTAATAATTTAAACACTAAAGCATTACAACAATTAGTTTTATACTTTTTACGAGAACGGATTACAAATAAAAATCCAGAAATTAAATATTTAATTGCTACTAATATTCATGAATGGTTCATTTTTGATGCAACACTTTTTGACAATTTGTTTGCTCAGAATAAACAATTAGTCAAGCAATTTACTGATTTTGAAGAAAAACGTCTATCTAATTCTCGCACGGATTTCTTTTATAAAGAAATTGCTCAACCTGCAATAGATAAAATTCAAAATGAACTAATTTTCACACATTTTGATATTAGAGATTATGAACAGTATTTAATTAATCAAAATCCTGAAAATGATCAAAAACTGATTCCTTTATTTAAGCTGTTTTCACCACAACATTTATTAAAATTACCTGTTATTAATGATAGCAATAGTTTAAATAAAAACTTTTATAGTGAATTACTGCACGTCATTGGTTTAACGGAAATTAAAGAAGGTAGTAAAAAATTAATTCAGCGTAAACCAATTAATGAAAGGGAACAGGGTTCATTAATTGAAAATACTATCACTCGTTTGCAAGAATTACGCAAAATTGACAGATTAGAAAATTTAGAACAATTTGGAGAAAATACCGAAGAGAGACTTTTTAATGTTAGTTTAGAATTAGCTATTACTTGGATTAATCGCATTCTCTTTTTGAAACTTTTAGAATCCCAATTAATTAACTATCATCAAGGTAATAAATCTTTTGCATTTCTCAATTTAGCAAAAATTCAAGATTTTGGTAATCTCAACCGTTTATTTTTTGGTGTTTTATCTCGTAAACCAAATGACAGAGACGAACATATAAAAAATATTGTTGCTAATATTCCTTATTTGAATAGTTCTTTATTTGAGGTATCAGAAATTGAACATAAAACAATAGTTACTAGTAATTTAATCAATGATGAAAAACTTTCTATTTTTAACAAAACAGTTCTTAAAGATAATGGTAATATACGTACAGGGAAATTAAAAGCATTAGAATATATTTTTGCATTTCTTGATGCTTACGATTTCAGCAGTGAAGGTGCAGAAGAAATCCAAGAAGAAAATAAAACTTTAATTAATGCTTCTGTTTTAGGTTTGATTTTTGAGAAAATTAACGGTTATAAAGATGGTTCTTTCTTCACTCCTGGTTTTATTACTATGTATATGTGTCGGGAAACTATTCGCAGAGCAGTTTTACAAAAATTCAAAGAAATTAAAGGTTGGAACTGTGCAAATATTGACGAATTATATGATAAAATTACAGATAAAAAAGAAGCTAATCAGATTATTAATAGTTTAAAAATTTGTGATCCAGCAGTAGGTTCTGGACATTTTTTGGTTTCCGCTTTGAATGAAATTATTACTATTAAAAGTGACTTGAAAGTTTTACTTGATAGACAGGGAAAAACTTTAAGAGATTATGATATAAAAATTGAGAATGATGAGTTAATTATTACAGATGATGACGGAAAATTTTTCACATATAATCCTAAAAATTCAGAAAGTAGACGGATACAAGAAGCAATTTTTCATGAAAAACAGACAATTATTGAAAACTGTTTATTTGGTGTAGATATAAATCCTAATTCAGTTAATATTTGTCGGTTACGTTTATGGATTGAGCTTTTAAAGAATGCTTATTATAAGACATCATCCCTAACTCCTCTCCTACCAGGAGAGGGGAATATAGGAGAATTGGAAACTTTACCAAATATTGATATTAATATTAAAACTGGTAATTCTTTAATCAGTCGTTTTCCTTTAAATTGGGATTTACGGACAATTTTGAAAAAAAGCAATTGGAATATTGAAAGTTATAGAAATGCTATAACAACCTATCATAATACTGATAATAAGGATAAAAAACAGGAAATAGAGAGGTTAATTAATGATATTAAAAGTAAAATACGTACAGAAATTAGTAGCAATGATCCGAATATAGAAAAGCGAAATCAAAAAGTTGCAGAACTTCGTCATTTACGAGATCAGAAGTCATTATTTGCAGAAAGTAAAGCAGAAGCAAAAAGTCGTCAAAAAAAGCAAGAAGAGTTAGAACAGCAAATTAATCAACTTAATAGTGACATTGAGGATAAAAAAAGTGGTAAAATTTATCAAAATGCTTTTGAATGGCGGTTTGAATTTCCTGAAGTTTTGAATGATGAAGGTGATTTTATCGGTTTTGATGTCGTAATTGGCAATCCTCCTTATTTTTCACTGTCTAAAATTAAAGAAAAAAATCAAACTGCTTATTTTGAAAATAATTATCAAACTTATATAAGGGGTTCAGATATTTATTGCTTGTTTTACGAAAAAGGAAGTTGTTTGTTAAGAAAAGCAGGATTTTTAACTTACATTACTTCTAATTCTTGGTTAAAAACTATTTATGGTGATTTACTGAAAAAATATTTAATTAAAAATCTCCAACCTCAAACTTTATTAAATATTGAAGATATGCAAATTTTTGAGGAAGCAACTGTAGAATCAAATATTTTCATCTTGAAAAAAGATAAAGTTAATGAATTTTTTGATGTTGCTAGTTTAACGAATAATTATCTGATTGGTTCTTCATTAGAAGAGTATTTTGATAAAAACTATTTTCAATTTACAATACCTAATACATCAGAATGGATTATAGGTAATGAAGAAACCGTAAGTTTGAAACAAAAAATAGAGCAATCCTCTAAACTTTTAAAAGAATTTGATATTAATATTAATAGAGGTTTGCTTACTGGACTAAATGCAGCTTTTATTATCAATGAGGAAACTAAATATCAATTAATTGCTGAAAGTTCTAATTCTGCTGAAATAATTCAGCCAATTTTAAGAGGTAGAGACTTAAAAAAATATAGTTATGAATTCTCAAATCAATGGGTTATATGTACTTTTCCTAGTCTAGGTTTAGATATTAAAAATTATCCATCCATTATGGCTTATTTTGAAAAAATTGGAAGAAAAAGATTAGCACAATCTGGTATTGAAGGGAGTAGAAAAAAGACAAATAATCAATGGTTTGAAACCCAAGACTCTATTGCTTACTGGCAAGATTTTAATAAACCTAAAATTGTTTGGGGTGAAATTTCTGATAAACCTAAATTTGCTTTTGATGACTCTAACTATTATGCTGAAGCTACTACATTTTTAATGACTGGTGAAAAACTTAAATATTTGTTAGCAATTTTAAATTCAAAACTATCAGAATGGTATTTTAACCAGATTTCAACTACCACAGGAATGGGTACAAATAGATGGAAAAAGTATAAAATTGAAATGTTACCCATTAAAGAACCTACGGAAATTGAAGAATTGTTATTAGAAAAAATAGTTAATCAAATTCTCACCGCTAAAAAATTAGATCCAAAAGCAGATACAACCGCATTAGAAACAGAAATAGATCAGTTAGTTTATCAACTTTACGAACTAACAGCAGAAGAGATAAAAATTGTAGAAGGATAAGCACCACAAATCTCACAAATCTCAGATCCCCGACTTCTTAAAGAAGTCGGGGATCTAAAAAAAGATAAAGCTAATCAAATTAAAATACCATTGACACTCTCACTGGCTTTAGCCACTGAGATTCTACTGACAGAATTAGATTAAGGATTTAGCCCAATCCAATCCCGATGCGACCGCCAAACGCCGCCTATACGCTTACCGCGAGGTCTTATAAAATAAGGGTAGGCAAAATAGCCCACCCTTATTAGTCTTTGATGCTCTACACAATTTACACCAAACCACCAGCAGCTTGAAAACGAGCGCGAGCGCGTTTAAATGCCTGTGTTGCTTGGAATTGTGCTTTTCGGTCATCTGCGCTAACTTGATTTAAGCCAGATTGTGCTGTATTAAAAGCAGTGCGGGCTTCTTCAAGGTTAATTTTGTCGCCACGTTCAGCACTATTGACTAGAATTGTGACTTCATCTTGATCAACTTCAGCAAACCCGCCTAAAAGAGCGATCGCTTGCCAACTAGCATTTTTACTAGCTCGGACACGCATTACGCCTGTATCCAAGGCTGTCAGCATGGGAGCGTGTCCACTGAGAATACCTAACTGACCAGTAGTACTAGGTAAAATTACTTCGTCAGCTTCAGCATCCCAAACAGTTTTGTCTGGGGAAATTACACGAACAGTTAATGTCATTTGTCAGTTGTCCTTTGTCAGTTGTCCTTTGTCAGTTGTCAGTTGCTTCGCCGTGAGCGTTAGCGGCTCGAGTGAGCCTTCGCCGAACTCCGAACGGTCAGTTGTCAGTTGCATAAAAAACCACTGACTACTGACTAATGACTAATGACTAACCCTTGAGCTTTTCAGCTTTAGCTTTAGCTTCGGCAATATCGCCTACCAAGTAGAAAGCTTGCTCAGGTAAAGCATCCAATTCACCAGAAAGAATTTGTTGGAATCCCTTAATGGTGTCTTCCAACTTCACATACTTACCAGGAGAACCGGTAAATACTTCAGCTACGAAGAAAGGCTGAGACAAGAACCGTTCAACTTTCCGCGCCCGTGCCACAATTAAACGATCTTCTTCAGACAATTCATCTAAACCCAAAATGGCGATGATGTCTTGAAGTTCTTTGTAACGTTGCAGGGTGGATTGTACAGCCCGTGCAGTATCGTAGTGATCACTACCAACGATGTTGGGTTGCAACATGGTGGAAGTAGAACCCAAAGGATCAACCGCAGGATAGATACCTTTAGAAGCCAAACCACGAGACAATACTGTTGTACCGTCTAAGTGAGCAAATGTGGTTGCAGGTGCGGGGTCGGTCAAGTCATCGGCAGGTACATATACAGCTTGAATAGAAGTAATAGAACCTTCGGTGGTGGAGGTAATCCGTTCTTGTAAAGCACCCACGTCAGTACCCAAAGTAGGCTGATATCCTACCGCAGAAGGCATCCGACCCAAGAGCGCGGATACTTCAGAACCAGCTTGGACGAACCGGAAAATGTTATCAACAAATAGTAATACGTCTTGCTTGTTGACATCGCGGAAATACTCAGCCATTGTCAAACCAGACAAACCAACCCGCATTCTGGCTCCGGGTGGCTCGTTCATTTGACCATAAACTAGAGCAATTTTGGATTCGTTGAGGTTATCTTTGTTGATAACTCCAGATTCCATCATTTCGTTGTAGAGGTCATTTCCTTCGCGTGTGCGTTCACCCACACCCGCAAATACAGACACACCACCATGCTGGGTAGCGATGTTGTTGATCAACTCCATCATGATCACAGTTTTACCAACACCAGCACCGCCGAACAGACCGATTTTACCACCGCGTTTGTAGGGAGTTAACAAGTCAACAACTTTAATCCCAGTTTCAAACACAGAAGGTTTGGTTTCCAAATCTGTGAATTTGGGAGCGTCACGGTGAATAGGTAAATATGCTTCGGCGTTTACGGGACCTTGCTGATCTACAGGTTCGCCTAAAACGTTGAAAATCCGTCCCAAGGTGGCTTTACCAACGGGGACGCTGATAGGAGATCCAGTATCAACTACTTCTAAACCACGAACTAAACCGTCGGTGGTACTCATAGCAACTGCGCGGACTTGGTTGTCGCCTAGAAGTTGCTGTACTTCAACGGTCAAGCTGATGTTTTGTCCAGCCTCATTTGTACCTGTGATGGTTAAAGCGTTGTAGATTTGGGGTAATTTACCGCCGGGGAATTTAACGTCTACAACCGGACCAATTACTTGGGTAATGTAACCAATGTTTGTTTTTTCTGCGGTGGTGACCATGCTGCGCCTAAATGAATGAAGCTATTTTTCACAAGTGGGTTCGTTTAAAACCCCAGATCAAGCGATATCATCTTTTAGGTTAGCACTTAACGACTCCACCTTTGCCTTAAATTCATTATTAAGAAGAGATCCCCGATTTTGTGAAAATCCTGGAACTGCAAAATAAATTACTTCCACAAAAAAGCGCAAAAAGAGAGTATTGGGGATTGACAACGGATTTTATATTTGTTATCATGGAATTGATAAGGAAGATATATCAAACAAATATAAATAACCCGGTAGGGGTTTAGCACTGCTGAACTCTCATATTATAAGGGTTTCAAGAATGTCAAGAAAGATATGGCTAAGGCATAGTGCCGGGAGAGGTTTGGAGAGGGGTCAAATTCTTTTCGTCAGTCTCCCCACTTCAAAACCCCTAAAATCCGGTTTT
>NZ_VILC01000076.1:0-20563 GCF_009712065.1 Aphanizomenon sp. UHCC 0183
TTTCTTCTTTCTTCTTTCTTCCTTCTTCTTTCTTCCTTCTTCTTTCTTCCTTCTTCTTTCTTCCTTCTTCTTTCTTCCTTCTTCTTTCTTCCTTCTTCTTTCTTCCTTCTTCCTTCTTCCTCCTGAATGGGCGCAGGCCCTGCGCCCCTACGGCTTGATTCCTCAAAATTTTCTTTCAAATTCAATTACAGCCCGACTATCATCAGTTAAATTAGTGGAAGAACGGACACGGAATTGATTATTTATGCGGTAATTAACCCCCCATTGTAAGGGATCATTTGCCGTGAGGATTTTAATGGTAGAAAGAGAGAATTTTGCAGAAATATCAATTCCTGCTTCCAAAGCTAATTCTAAAGATGAGTTATTTCTCCCTGCTTCTGGTCTTTCAGATAGAATAGTGGGAAATATTCGCAATTCACTTAAACCAAAAGCATCACCAATTTCATTAAATGCACCTTGGAAATTACTGAAAACAGCCGAACCGGCAATATTAATTAAACCCAGGGTACTATCACCACGTCCTTGATTGTCAACAAATCCGCCTCCTAGCAAGGTGACAATTTGTGTTTCTGAACGGGAAGGATTACTTTTTAATTGCAAATTATCATTAATTTGACTAGCTAAACCATTAATACTAGCTTCTACTCGCACAGTTTCTAACCCTGCTAAACCTAGAGAACCTTGTCTACTTAAATCACTATTTTGAGTTATGTCTAAAACCTTCGCAAATAGGCGAATATTCAAATCAGGGTCACGGGGTTGACGAGGACTAAAAGTAGCAGTTTGTGGATAACCTTTTGCTAAATTTAACTGGGTAGTAAATAAGTTTACTGTACCTTTGGTTAACTTAATAGGTCCATCTGGTATGGGTTCAGCTAAAGAACCATTCACAGTTAGATCTCCAGAAGCTTGGAACTTGAACACTGGTGGTTTAGAAATTTGGATATTTTTCCCTAATCTTAATTTTAAATCATTTAACTTAGTAATTTTACCCGCTGTATCTAGTTTATTAAGGTCATTAATTTTTGCAGATGATGAATTTTCATCTTTAGATTCTGCTAACAATACTTGACCATTGAATAATTCTATATTACCGCTAATTATTGGTTGGAGAAGAGAACCAGTAATTGTTAAATCACCATTAGCACCTCCTTGATATAAATCTTTGAGATTTAAAGATAATTGTCTTAAATTAACCATCAAGGGAATATCTATTTGCACATTTTTACTATTAGCAATTGGCAATTCTCCCACAGCTTCCACTTTACCATTGCTAAATTTACCTTCAAGACTTTTAATAAATACACGAGTTAAATCAAAAATTGCTTTACCATTCACATTAGTTAACTTTCCTGGTAAGGCTTGGGCGCTAAAGGTAGCATTATCAAGAGAAGCAGTTCCTTTCACGAAAGGTTGTTTTCTAGTTCCTCGAACTTTTAAATCTAATTCTCCCTGTCCCTTTTCAAAAGCTATCTCATTAGTAAAGAGATTTAAAAGTGTCAACCCTTCATTTTTGATATTGACATTTAAAGTAACGTTGTCACTGTCCGATTTTTCAGAAGCAAAGGGTAAAGTATAGGGAATACTACCATCAATATTTGCAGGTTCAGACCCCACTCCTAGTACCTGACTACCAAAGTTTAACCGTCCATTAGCATAACTGAAACTGGCATTAGCTGATTCCACTGGTTTTTTATCAATTGTTCCTTCTGTAATGTTTAATTCTCCTGTAGCTTGAGGATTGGCAATATTACCTGCTATGGCTGCGTTAAGTTTTAGCTTACCTGTAATTCCCAGCGGCAGTTTCACTAGATTATTAAATCGCTGAATGGGAAAGTTTTCAACTGTTAATTTACCTGATTGGGTTTTACCACTAATGTAACCTGTAAAGGCAATTAACTTGTTTTCCGATTGAATTCGTAAAGGTTGTAACCGCAAAGTTCCTTCTGTAAAACCACCTTCAGCTATGATTTTTTCTGCCCGATAAAAACGACTTGGTTCTGTTGGTTTCCCCCAGGTAAAATTTTGTCCTTGGAAGTTAAATTTTATTCTTGGTTCATCCGTTGTGGCAGTATTAATGGAAATGTCACCATTCAAAATCCCCTTTAAGTCTCTTAATTCTGGGATAGGTTGAGTATCTAATCGTTTTTGTTTTTGGGTATTTAGTAGGGCATTAATTTCTGATAATCGTTGTATTTGGTTAAATAGAGACTCTAATGGTAAGCCTTGGGATTGGGTGGTTAAATCCGCAGACTTGCCGTAGATAGGTGGGTTTAACCCCCGCTGGAAGTCTTGAATATCAAAGATTTGTGCTGCGGTGAGAATGTCTTGAATATTACCTTTGTCAATGTTGATATTTGCTCGCAGTTGCGGTTTTTTTGCCCAGGGTTTGATGTTGGCAGTAAAGGTATATCTACTTTCACCTTTGCGAAGTTCGCTGTTATTGAGGATGAAGGTATTATTATCGTATCGCAGTTGAGTTGCAAAGCGATCGCCTTTAATTCTCCCCAGTTCCGGTTCTTCAATGGCTATATCTCCCGTTGTAGCCCATGTCTGCGAATTAATTTGCAAATTCCCTGTTAATAATCCTCTCACCCCTCCTGGACTTAAAGGAGTATTTGCTGGTAAAGCTATATTCAAAGCTTTTAAAGGAAAATTAGTCACATTTATATCCCAATCAGATCCTGTTGCTGTACCTGATAACAATGCTTGTTGCCACTGAACTAAAATGGATTTTGGGCGATTATTACCATCTAAATTAACTGCTATGCGGTCTTTCACACCAGCAACATCTAAACTCAACCCCTGTCCTGACACAGAATTTAAATTACCAGTCAATAATGGCTCAAAAGCCAATTCCTGAACTTTTAAATTCCGTAACCCTAACTTAGCTGTAATATTTGGAGCGGTAGGTTTTCCCGTCACCTGTCCGCTAAAATCCAATCTGCCAGCAATATCAACAAGATCAGGTAGTTGCACTGGCAACCCTTCCAGACTATAGTTTCTTGCCTGGATATTCAAATTAACATCAGTAATTTCTGGAATACCCGATTTCTTAGCATTAGCTAATAAATAACCTTTTATAGCGAGCGCCGTTGAACTATTAGCTTGAAAATTGGCACTATTATAACCATCAATAGTTAGCTTTTCTCCATTCCAACCAATATCAGCTTGAATAGGTGCATCCATACCTGATAAACCTTGACTCAACCGCACCTGACCAACAGCAGCCACATCTGCTAATGTGGGAGCCGCTAAAGTTCCCGATACTTGCAACTTTCCTGCCAATTGTCCTTTTAACTGCTGATTAAAAGGCTTTAATTGCAAACCTGAAGTAGCTAACAAGGCTTGATAATGGCCATTATTCAGTTGAATCTCGGAAGCTTTAACTATACCACTAGGTAATGTTAAATAGCCTTTCCCTTCTCCTTGAATAGTTTCTGGTTGGAATGATTCCACCGAACCCGCTACTTGCAATTGACCAGTGATCATTCCCTGCATTTCTGGGCGCAAACCCTGCATTTCTGGGCGCAGTCCTTGCATTTCTGGGCGCGAGACCTGCATTTCTGGGCGCAGGCCCTGCGCCCCTACGAGTTTTGTTAAAGGTATATTGTCAGCTTGAATTTTTGCCTGATAGCGACCTTCTGCTACTTGAATATTAGCAGCTTTAATTGTCCTTCCACCAATATATAGAAAGGCTTCACCGATTCCAGAAAAGGTTTTTAGACTGAAATTTTCCCTGTTACTGGTAATCATAAAATTACCTGATAGGGGATTATTTAAAATTGGGTTAGCTTGTTTAACAATTGTTGCTAACCGTAAGTCTTTTCCTTGTAATAAAGCGGTAAAATTTTGGTTATTTAATTGGATTTGGGAAATATTGACTGTGCCACCCGCAATGTTGACATTGGCATTTTCAGGAATAATTGTTTCTATTTGAAATGGCGAGGAATTTCCTGATAAACGCAACCTACCGTTAAATTCTGCCCCAGCTAGAGAAATATTTTCCTGCTGTTTTTGGTCAACAAAAGATGTTAATTGGATTTTACTAGCTTGAGTTAAAGCTTGCCAACGCTTGCTATCATAACTATAATTACCACTACCAGTAACTATACCGCCGCCAACCTTGGCAACTATATCACTAAAGGAAACTGTGCGATCGCTATGAATAATACTTGTCCCCGTTGCTGGGTATTTGGCTTGAGGAGCTTGCCATTTAACTACAGTTTGGGTATTAGTAGCCACACCCTTCAATTCCGCGGTGGCTGTCATCAGGCCAATGGGGAATCCAGTTTTGATATCATATACTTGAGCGATCGCATCCCCAGGCACATTTTCCGCTTGTAATTGTAAATTCAGCGCCGATACTTTACCAAGTTTAATTATCCCCCCACCCTTAACCTCGCCGCCATAGGTAGTTTTACCTTGAATATCTGTAATTTTCAGAAGAGATTGACTACTAATAAGCTCAAATTTACTACTAACTTGCCCAAAATCAACTTTATCAATTTGGGCAATTTTTAACGTCTTCACATTACCAGACAATACAGGTTGGGAAACTCTCCCCACTATCTGTAAATCGGCTTGAGCTATACCACTCACCGGAAATGGTAACTTTACATTTAGCGTTGTTTGGGCATTAGCCAAACTTACCGCATTTACACGCCCTTTTAAATTAAACCCTGCTTGCTGATCAATAGTACCCGATGCTGTTAACGGAATCTTTCCATAACTTGTAACTATATGATCTAATTTAATTAACAATCCATCAAAACTGAGATTTCCCTGACTATTATTGAGCAATTGGGGCAGATTGGGAATTTGCACCGTCACCCCTTCTAGAGCCGCATTGCCATAAAGTAAGGTTTTCTGCTTTGGTATCACCTTAATTCGCAAATCACCATTAACCTTACCAGTTTGTAAAATCAGTGGTAAAGTTACAATCCGGGTAATATCTGCGGCAAGAAGATTTTGAGCTTTAAGTCGAAAATCCCCAGCTAAAGTTTTCTCAGGAATTAAATCGCCAACAATGGCAATATCACCCCCACTGACAGCCTTACCAGCCAAGTCCAATTTAATTAGGCGATTTTTATTTAAGAAGAGTTGAGCCGTGCCATTAACCCCAGAAAATCCCACAGGGACTGGTAAAGAAATTTTTGCCCCTTCACTAACTTTCGGTACTAATACCAAATTTGCATCCCGAAACCGCAATTTATCTAAATCGGTTTTAATCAGTCCTGCCTCAGCAGGTGGAGCGATAGTAGTCGTTAACCAACTTCCCTGCCTATCCTGCTCAACATAAACATCTGGATTAATTAAAGTTACATCTAATCGAAGATTGCGGTTAATAACTAACTTCCAAATATCAAATCCTACATCTACTGCTTTGACATTTACCCGATCTGGATCTGTTGGTGTAGCGGGAATCTCCGAAGCGGCAAACTGAACACCAGTCAGGGAAAAGGATTTAACTGCTCCCAATTTTACTGGACGATTGAGAGTATTAGTAAGACCTTGGGTTGCTAATGGTACTAAATCATGATCAACAAAACCCTTTAATCGCCAAACACCACCAATAATTCCTAATAATAACAAAGCACCTATACCTAAGCCAGCACGACCAATTATCGTCCACCATAGACGATTAATCCCAGAATTAACGGGGCGAGAATTTTGACGAGGAGAGTTAGACATAGGTTTGCACGCTTTGATTACCAGATATCTGGCAAAACACTAATTACTGAACCCGGACAAGCCTCAAGGTTATCCACAGCACTAGAAATATAAATGAATATTGACATAATTTTACGTTTAGAGACTTCCAAGAAATAAATTATCCTAAGAAACGAACCACAGAGGCACAGAGTACACAGAGAGAGAATTTCTGCATCAGTTTTGGGACATTTTTTTATTTGGAAGTCTCTTAACTCTTAGAGTATAACGGGATAAGTGCGAAAATAAAAACTTTGGTTTTGGTAGAATTTGCAAATTATGCCTTTTGGTCTAAGTAGGTGAGCGTTGAAAATTGTCGTTATGGCAAGGCAAAAGGCAAGAGGCAAGAGGCAAGAGGCAAGAGTGAAGAGGGTTTGGGCGATTTTACATTTCTTTACACAGTTTGGTTTTATTGTGTTCACCTACCTAACTTCCAATAATCTCACAAAAATTATTGGAGATTTTTATGAATATACAGTATTGAACTTTAAGATAAATTAGAGAACTGAATCAAAGGATAGACAATGCGTGTTTTTGTACTAATGTTCAATGCTGGCACTGATAATGAGGGGATTCACAGCATTCGGATTAGCAATGCTCAAGGGATAGAAGGGAATAAAATCCTCATGTTTGAGTCAGAGGATGATGCCACCCGCTTTGCTTTAATGTTAGAAGCACAGGATTTTGCTGTCCCGACAGTGGAAATGATGAATGCTGATGATGTTAAGGAATTTTGCGAAAGCACTGGCTATCTCTGGGAAATTGTGGCGGAAAATAACGAATTAGTATTGCCACCAGAAACGAATGTCAAACAAACTGATTGGCAACCTGAACCAGAAATAGAGGATACTGATGAAGACTTTTTATCTTACAGTCCACCTGCGCCAGAAATTGCTAATTCTGATTTAGACAGTATTCGACGCAAACTGGAAGGTTTATTATAATTAGTTATTAGTCATTGGTCAATTGGTCATTGGTCATTGGTCATTATGGGTAAATAAAAACTGACGACTGACAACTGACAACTGACAACTCACAACTCACAACTAACAACTGACACAAAATATATGACAAATTTTCAGGAACGAGGGCATTTACTCACCGAACAAGTTAATCCCAATAGTCTCAATTTAGACCAACTTAACTCCCTGGAATTGGTGGAGTTATTTAATAGCGAAGACCAAAAAGCAGTAGCAGCAGTAGCGGCTGCGAAGGTTCAGTTAGCAGCAGCCATTGACTGCACAGCAGAAAGGCTAAGTCAAGGTGGACGTTTATTTTATGTAGGTGCAGGGACGAGTGGGAGATTAGGAGTATTGGATGCTGCTGAGTGTCCACCGACTTTCTGCACTTCCCCAGAATTGGTACAAGGGATTATTGCTGGTGGTGCGGGAGCATTAGTCCGCAGTTCTGAGGATTTGGAAGATCGGTCTGAAGATGGGGAAAGTGCGATCGCTCAACGACAAATTACCCAATTGGATGTAGTTGTCGGTATTACTGCTGGGGGAACAACTCCTTTTGTTCACGGTGCCATTAATGCAGCGCGTCAACGGGGAGCTAAGACTATTTTTATCGCCTGTGTTCCCGCCGAACAAGTTAGTATTGAAGCTGATATTGATATCCGGTTGTTGACAGGGCCAGAAGTTTTAGCAGGTTCTACTCGCTTGAAAGCAGGAACAGTGACCAAATTAGTGTTGAATACTCTCTCGACGGGGGTAATGGTGAAACTAGGTAAGGTCTATGGGAATCGCATGGTTGATGTCGCTGTCACTAATCAAAAATTACGCGATCGCGCTTTACGCATCTTACAAGACCTCACTGGTTTAAGTCGAGAAGCCGCTGGTTTTTTACTAGAACATAGCGGTAAATGGGTGAAATTAGCATTATTAATGCACTGGACTAGCTTAGACCAAGAAGCAGGTAAAAAACTATTAGCAGCCCATCACGGTAATCTTCGACTAGCTGTAAACAGCTACAATCAGAATACTTAACTACTAAATTTACCAACATCACAAAACAGAATTAAAAATGGGTAATTGATAATTACTTATGGCTTCTTGTACCCTAAAAACAAGCGTTATTACTGATATGGTATCATAGACAAAATGAGTATAATATTACAGGATTATTGAGTAAATAAAACAGATGGTTAATTGCATACCGCTAAATCAATCTGAGACTTTTTAATATTTACTAAGTAGTGAGACAAAATTAATTACACAATGTCATTGCGTAAGCGTTGCGTGGCGTTAGCCATATGGAACGAAGTGAAATGAAGCAATTCCAAGGGTTGTGATTGCTTCCCTTCCCTCGCAATGACTGTAAATATTTTTGTCCAATTACTTACTATTCTAAATATTGAGTACTGTTACATAACAATAACTAAATTACATTTGTGTGTAATCCTCCAATACCCTCGCCAAACGTCTGAAGCCCTATTAATAATATCGTAAAGATTTTATTGGTTTGCATATCTATATTTAGAAGGTCGGCATAGGTATTAATCCTCCCAATTAAATTGTCAAATGCTTGTAAAACAAGCCAAACATGGATTTTTATAAATACTGAATCAATAAATTTTCAGGGAAAGTATGATGACCAAACCAGAAGTAACAGAAGCGCAAAACCTATTCAACGAATTTAAAAAGTGTACTCAAGTCCAATATAACGGACAACTAAATATCAAAAGTTCTAAAGGACGAGAATGGACTTTCTACTACCGTTTAGGCAGAATAGTATGGGCTACAGGTAGTGATCATCCCTTCAGGCGTTGGCGCAGAAATATGGCTCAACATTGTCCTGATATTGATATCACTAAAATTCGCTGTCGTTATGAAGATATAGCTATTGATTATTGGGATTATAATCTCATAGAGATGCTACATAAAAGACAGAAAATTCAAAGAGAAAAAATTCATGCCATTGTGGAAAACACTGTAGCTGAATTATTTTTTGATCTAGCTCAGGAACTAGGTTTTGCGGCTGTCACCTGCAATTACAGCCAGAAAATCATATTAGAAATGCCTATGAGCTTCACAAATGCAGATATGTCCATTAAACAAATGCAAGATGCGTGGTCAATTTGGTCACAAGCTGGACTAACAAATATTTCTCCTAATTTAGCGCCAGTTTTACGCCGACCAGAACAACTACAGCAAATGGTAAATCCATCTGTATATAAAAATTTTGTGAGTTTAATTAATGGTCAATCCACATTACGGGAGTTAAGCATCAGAATGAAACAAGATGTCATGCCTGTAGCACGTTCCCTACTTCCCTATATTCTTAAAGGCATTATTGAGTTAGTCTCAGTACCTGATTTACCCTTAACAGTCGAATCTAGTAGTTCCACTAGTAGAAACCCCAAAAATCAAGCTCCTCCATTAATAGTTTGTGTAGATGACAGTCCCCAGGTGTGTAACATCTTAGAAGAAATTATGACCCGTCATGGACTGAGATTTATTAAAATCCAAGACGCTATCCAAGCTTTACCTATTATCATCCAACAAAAGCCAGATTTAATTTTCTTAGATTTGATTATGCCCATAGCCAGTGGCTATGAAGTATGTACACAATTACGCAGAATTTCCGCTTTTGCGGAGACACCAGTAATCATATTAACTGGTAATGATGGTTTAATAGATAGAGTTCGGGCGAAAGTTGTCGGCTCTACAGACTTTATTTCTAAACCAATCGTAGCAGATCGGGTTATGAATGTAGTCCGTAAATATTTACGCGTCCCCAATTTATCAAACAATAATCATGATACTAATTTAGATAGTTAGTATTTAGGGTTTGCTGAATAAGTTGTCTGTGAGGGCTAGAAGTATGGCTAACGCCACGCTGCGCTATCAAGAGGTAGGGGCGCAGGGCCTGCGCCCATTCAGGGGTATGGCTAACGCCACGCTGCGCTATCAGCAAACCCTATTTACTGACTCTGTTATTGAGATATTTCTCAAAAAATTCATAATTTTTACGGAGATAGTCATAATAAAATAGTGTTAAGATTAACAGTGTTAACTCTTGATTATTTTGTTGGTTACAACCAGCATTAAATCTTTGCAAGAATGATTTATCACACCTAAAATTTGTGATTAGGTATGCTAATTCGTATTAAATACATAGTTATCATGAAGGAGCGTGTATATAATTTATTAAATGAGATAAAATGAAACGTCAAAAAGTGTTTATTTGATCTGTCTAATTGGAGATTTGCTGTTTTTGTTAACATTCTTAAAAGAATTCAATAGGTAATTGTTATGAGTACCGTTTTAGTAGTAGAAGATGGCTTAACTGATATGGAAGTTATCAGTAAATACTTACAGCAAGCTGGTTATTTTGTGGTTTGCGCTACAAATAGTGCAGAAGCACAATCTAAAATAGGTAGCAATAAACCGGATGTAATAGTTTTGGATGTAATTTTGCCTGATAAAAGCGGCTATGAAATTTGTCGGGAGTTAAAAGATAATGCCGAAACTAGTAATATTCCTGTAGTTTTTTGCTCTACTAAAAGCAGTAATGTAGATAAAATGTGGGGGAATATGTTAGGTGCTGATGCTTATTTAGCTAAACCAGTAGATAAGGAAGAATTAGTGCTGACTTTAAAAAGATTGATTAAATGATGGATTGTGGATTAGTCACCGAATTTTAGATTTTAGATTTAAAATTTGAAGAAGTCTGTACCCTTTCGGTAAAGCAATCTGCATTTTCAGGGGCTAAAAAGAGTTATTGAGGGTGGGGGGAACTAATTTTGGAAACCAAACAAAAATTTTTGAGCTTTTCTTTAGGAGTCAGAGATACAGCAGTAATTCCCCTAGAACAAATTACAGAAGTTGTGCAAATACCACTGACAGAAATATGTGGTGTTCCACAAATGCCTAATTGTGTTGTCGGAATTTATAATTGGCGGGGGGAAATGTTGTGGTTGGTTGACTTGGAGGAAATGCTAGGTTATTCACCACTTTTACAAGGGTCAAATGTTTTGTCCAAAATGATGGCATTAGTGGTAGAACATGAAGGTAAGTATTTGGGAATATTAATCCGTCAACTCATAGATATTGATTGGTTGGATACCCAGCAAATGAAACAACCATCTGGGGAGGTTTTTTATCCAGAAATGATACCTTTTTTGCAGGGATATTTCATTAATGATTCTGAACAAATGATTTTTAATTTGGATGCTTCAGCAATGCTGCAAACTTCTATCTGGAGAACACATACTTAAATAAGGATTCAGGAGTCAATAAAGAATAAGAAGTTTAGTCATCATAATTTTTATTCCCTATTCTCTATTCCCTATTCCCTGTTCCCTACACTTTACTACAATTATTGAGGTTAATGGCATGACAACTTTATATCAAAACCCAAATGAAGATGCTGGAAACATTTTTAGTACATCACAAAATGAAGAAAAGAAAAAAGATAATGGCAATGGATCTAATTATGATTCATCTAGTAAAAGTTTAATTGCCCAGGAATTTAAAATCTGGAGACAGCGATTTCAAGAGATAACTACTAAAATGCGCCTAGTTGGGGATTTGGAGAAGTTATTATTTGTAACAGTAGCAGAAATTAAAGCTAAGTTAGTATGCGATCGCGTCTTAGTTTATCAGTTTAACACAGATGATACTGGAACTGTTTTAGCTGAATCAAGAAGCACTGGTTGGACACCTGCGATTAATGAAACTCTGGCGGCTATTGTGTTTGGTGTTTATACCAGTGCAGATTATTTAGAACCTGTAATTATTGACGATATTAGTAAAATTCAAGTTACCCCCTACCAAAAGCAGCTACTCGAAAAATTTCAAGTTAGAGCTAGTTTGAGCTTACCTATTTTTATTGATAGTAAAGTGTGGGGTTTATTGGTAGTTCATAGCTGTGGCATACCTCGACAATGGCAAGAAACAGAAACCACACTTTTATCACAAATTACCACAGAAATCACTTATAGAGTTCAGGGATTTAAATTACAAAAAGAACTAAAACAATCTTCCCTAGCTAAACAGTCAGCAGCGAAAGTTATTACTAAGATTTTACAACAGCCAGATGTCGAAAAAATCTTTCAAACGACTACTCAAGAAGTCCGCCAACTATTGAAATGCGATCGCGTTGGGGTGTATCGTTTTAGTGATGATTGGAGTGGTAAATTTGTCTCCGAATCTGTGGGAAATAATTGGGTGAAAGTTGTCACCCCCGATTATAAAATGGTTTGGGAAGATAGCCACCTTCAAGAGACAAAAGGTGGTAGATATGCCAATGGGGAAACCTTTGTCGTTAATGACACCTATAAAGTAGGTTTAGCCCAATGTCACATTGATGTTTTAGAACAGTTTGAAGCCAAAGCTTATATAATTTCTCCCATTTTTTCTGGTGAAAAATTGTGGGGTTTATTAGCAGCTTATCAAAATACTGGAGCGCGGGAATGGCAAGATTGGGAAGTCAGCTTTTTAAATCAGATTGGTTCACAATTTGGTGTAGCTGTTTCCCAAGGAGAATATCTGGGAAAAGTACAAAAACAAACTGAACAATTAACTCAGATTACCAAACAAGAAAAGGCTTTAACTAAGATTATTAACCGCATCCGGCAATCTTTGGATATGGGAGAAATCTTTAAAATTGCTACTCAGGAACTACGTCAGGTTTTGCGATGTGATCGGGTTGCAGTTTATCAATTTCATCCAGATTTTAGCGGTAAGTTTGTTGCAGAATCAGTGAGCAATGGTTGGGGTAAATTAGTTAGTACAGACCTGACAGATATCATTGAAGATACTTATCTGCAAGAAACCAAGGGCGGGCGGTTTGCTAAAGGGGAAGCCATAGCGGTAAATGATATCTATCAAGCCAATATTACCCCTTGTTACCTGGAATTATTAGAGCAGTTTGAAGCTAAAGCTTATATCAATGTCCCAATTTTCTTCGGCGATCAATTATGGGGTTTATTAGCAGCTTATCAAAATTCTGCACCTCATGAATGGCAATCTTCAGAAGTTAGCTTTTTATCTCAGGTAAGTTTACAATTTAGCCTAGCTAAAACCCAGATAGATTATCTACAAACCCTAGAATCTAAATCAGAAGAATTAGCGCAACGGGCTGAACAAGAAAAAGCCATAAATAGGACTGTGAACCGAATTCGTCAATCCTTAGATGTAGAAGAAATATTCAAAACAACTACCCAAGAAGTTCGTCAGGCTCTGCAATGCGATCGCGTGGGAGTCTATCAATTTCTCCCTGATTGGAGTGGTAAATTTATCGCCGAATCAGTAGGTATGGGTTGGAAAAAAGTAGTAACACCAGACTTCCAAATGGTTTGGGAAGATAGCCACCTCCAAGAAACCCAAGGTGGTAGATATGCCAAAGGTGAAATCTCTGTAGTTAATGATATCTATCAAGTTGGCTATGCTCAATGTCATATCGAGATTTTAGAGCAGATTGAAGTTAAAGCCTACATCATCGTCCCCATCTTTTTTGAAGAAAAATTATGGGGCTTATTAGCAGCCTATCAGAATTCTACAACCCGTGAATGGCAACCTTCAGAAGCCAACTTTTTAACTCAAATAGGATTGCAATTTAGCCTAGCTAAATCCCAAGTTGATTATCTAGATAGATTACGACAACAATCTGCCAAAATTGCCCAGATAGTTGAACAGGAAAAAACCTTCTCCAAGATTGTTAACCAAATTCGTCAGTCCTTAACTTCCGGGATCGAAGAAATTTTCAAATCTACCACCCAGGATATCCGCCAACTATTTAAATGCGATCGCGTCGCAGTCTATAAATTCACCTCAGACTGGGGTGGTCATTTTGTCGCCGAATCAGTAGCCCCAGGTTGGATCAAACTAGTTACATCCGAACTAAAAACCGCCTTTAATGACCCTTGTTTGCAAGCCATGAACGGTGGTGATTATAAAAAAGGTCGCAAATTAATAGTCAACGACATTTATCAAGCCAGCTTTGATACTTGTTACATTGAACTCCTGGAAGGATTTGAAGCCAAAGCCTATGCAATTGTCCCCATCCTATTTGGCGGAAAACTCTGGGGACTACTGGCAGTTTATCAAAACTCTAGTACCCGCCATTGGGAAGAGCCTGAAACCAATCTGTTAGCGCGGATTGGTGATCAATTAGGACTAGCTTTGCAACAAACAGAATTCTTACAACAGCTACAAACCCAATCAACCAAACTATCAGAAGCAGCAACAAGAGAAAAAGCAGCCAAAGAACTACTCCAACAGCGTTCCATTCAACTGCTAATTGCCCTGAAACCAGCCCTCAAAGGGGATTTAACAGTCCGCGCCCCCATTACTGAGGATGAAATAGGAACAATTGCTGATGCTTATAACGGGACTGTGCAAGCACTACAGCAGATCGTTATTCAAGTACAAACAGCTTCTCAACAGGTAGCCCAAACCTCCAGTAATAGCAGTACCTCACTGGTGGGATTGACTCATTTAGCCGAACAACAATCTGGGGAAATCACTAAGGCTTTAAGTGATCTGCAACAGATGGTAAATTCTACACAAGCGGTAGTAAATAATGCCCAATTAGTACAGATAGCCGTCCAACAAGCCAACAAAACTGTAGATTCTGGCGATACCGCGATGAATGAAACAGTTAATGCTATTCAAGCCATTCGAGAAACCGTAGCTCAAACCAGCAAAAAGATTAAACGTCTGAGTGAATCATCTCAAAAAATCTCCAAAGTTGTAAATCTGATTAGTAGCTTTGCCACTCAAACTAACGTTCTAGCTCTGAATGCAGCTATTGAAGCCACTAGAGCCGGTGAATATGGGAAAGGCTTTGCAGTAGTAGCTGATGAAGTCCGTTCTTTATCTCGTCAGTCAGCAGCCGCAACTATCGAAATTGAAAAATTAGTTCAGGAGATTCAAGCGGAAACTGGGGAAGTTGCTGTAGCAATGGAAACAGGGATTCAGCAAGTTGTCGAAGGAACTAACTTAGTTAATGAAACTCGTCAAAATCTTAATGCCATTGTGTCTGCAACTGCGGAAATTAGTCAATTAATTGAACGCATTACTGAAGCCACCCAAGTACAAATGCAGCAATCTGGTACAGTTACTAAATCCATGAATGATGTGGCAGAAATCGCTAACAAAACCTTTGGGGAATCTCAAGAAATTGCCCATGTTTTCCAAAGCTTAACTGGAATGGCACAGGATTTATTAGCGACTGCTAGTAAGTTTAAAGTCAAATAAATAGGGAGTGGGGAGTGGGGGAGTAGGGGAGTAGGGGGAGTAGGGGAGGAGGGGAGTAGGGGAGTAGGGGAGTAGGGGAGGAGGGGGAGTAGGGGAGGAGGGGGAGTAGGGAGAAATTTCTTTCTTCCTCCTGAACTCGTGAACTCCTGAACTCGTGAACTCGTGAACTCGTGAACTCCTGAACTCGTGAACTCCTGAACTCCTGAACTTCTGAACTTCTGAACTCCTGAACTCCTGAACTCTTGATAGCGCAGAGTGGGGTTAGCCATACTCCTGAATGGGCGCAGGCCCTGCGCCCCTACCTGCTGAACTCCTCGATTTAAAATTTAAAATCAAAAATTATGATTACAGATCAAGCAATTCGTGAACAAGGCTATGCCTATTTTTTGGGCGAAGCACCGGAATTATTGCAAACTATTGAACAAGATTTATATACTTTAGTTGAAAATTCTAGCACAGCTAAAATACATAATTTAATGCGGGCAACCCATACAATTAAGGGTGGGGCAGCAAATGTTGGACTCGATACTATCATGACAATTGCCCATTCTTTAGAAGATATATTTAAGGCTTTATATAATCCTAATGTTGTTATTGATAGTGAATTACAAACTTTACTTGTTGAAGGTTATGAATGTCTACAATTAGCAGTGACGGCAGAAGTTACTAGCAGTAACATCAATGCTGATGAACTTTTGAACCGAGCTACTACAGTATTTATTCAAATCCAAGAAAAGTTAGGTGATGCTTTCGGAGCAGAAACTCATGTGCCGACATCGGAAGAGTTAGGATTTGATATTGTTAAATCTATTTTTGAAGTAGGAGTAAAACAACGTCTAGATATTCTGAATCAGGCTCTTACTAATCCACCAGATAATACTGAATTCTGTGAATTACTCCACTCTCAAAGTGAAGTATTTATTGGCTTGGCAGAATCTTTGAATCTACCAGGATTGGAAAAATTGGCACGCACAATTATGGCGGTTTTAGATGCAAATCCCCAAAAGGTACGAGAAATTGCTAAAATCGCTTTCACTGATTTAAAAGCAGCACAAATAGCTGTTTTAGGGGGCGATCGCACTTCTGGAGGTTCAGCATCTTTAGAATTGCAAGCACTTGTAAATATGACAAATGATGATTTATTTCCTGCAATCACAACCAGTTCTTTGGCAACGATCCCAAAATCTCAGTCATCTCTGGTATCTATCCACCAATCTTTTGCTGATACATTTTTTAATAATACAACAGAATTTTATCAGTTTTTAATTACTCTTAGCAATGGGAATAATCAACCTTTAAAACCAGTTCATGCCAAGGTTTATTTAAAAACTATCCGCTATATTTTTGGCTGGTTTAATCAGTACAGAGAAATACCAGAATCAGAGTTAAATCTATCTTTATTAATTCCTTCATCTAGTCAGAAATATCCCGTCAATTATTTAGAACATTGGCTAGAACAATTTCTTTACTTTATAGAAAAAGTAGGGGATAGCAAATCTTTATGTCTCCATCGTCGTGGTGTAATTTTAATTATTATTTTAGCCATTGCTAAATTCCAATATACTGTTGAGCAAAATAATAGTGCCATTCCCATTATCAAAAAATTAAGGCAGCAAATTCGTGAATTAGGCAAAGAATATAAAAATTATCCACCAGTCACAGAAGCCGAAAAAAACTGGCTTGATCATCCTAAATTACAAGATTTGCTAGTAATCAAAGAAATAGTTCATTCCTCATTACTCGAAGAAAATAATAGCCTTCTGGAATCAATATGGGGAGGAGAATCTATTTTAGAGCCAGATAATATACTCGCAATGCCAATCATAGAAACAACAGAAGGCGTTCAAGATGATATTTATTTAGAAAGTGTGACATCATCAGCAGTTAGTGAAGAGGTGGTCACAAACTATGATACAAAAATTAATCAGCAATTAGAAGAAAAAACTACTGATGCAGTTACTAGAAACTCTCGACAATCTTCCTTTGTCCGTGTTGATGTGGAAGGACTACAACGCCTGAATTACATAACAGGTGAATTACTAATTTCTCAAAAAAGACGGACTTTATATGATGACCAAGTTATAGAATTAATTGATAGATTAAGTCAGCAACTTCACCAACACCAATTAACTTTATATCAATTACGAGATTTGCCATTACAAGGGAATAATGTCTCATCTCATCACACCCAGTCCCTGAGTTCAGTAAATTTTGATTCCTTAGAAATGGATGTATATTCAGAGTTTCAGTTAACACTGCATTCAGCAATGGAAGAAACCCTGCAAATACAAGAAACTTCCGAATCCCTAGAATTACTGATGAAACAAGCTGCTCAAATTGGGGAGAAACAACAAACCTTAACCTTAAATATTATAGATAACTTGGTAGAAGCGAGAATGTTACCTTTAGGAACTATCCTAAGTCGCTTTCCGCAAATGGTGCAAAATCTAGCCAATGTTTATGGAAAACAGGTAGAATTAAAACTAACTGGTACAGATGTTCTAGTTGATAAAGCGATCGCCGAAAAACTCTATGATCCCCTTTTGCAACTGGCACGCAACTCTTTTGATCATGGGATTGAATCTCCAGAAATTCGCCGAGAAAGAGGCAAATCACCACAGGGTATCATTGAGATTTTTGCCTATAATCAAGGTAGTCAAACTGTTATTGAAATCCATGATGATGGACAAGGATTAAACTTAGAAAAAGTTCGTAGCAGAGCCATAGAACTTAATCTAATTCCCCATGATAATAGTGGAGATTATGTTCATCGCCTCAGCGAATCTGAATTAATAGAGATGATGTTTGCTCCGGGATTTTCTACAGCGGGGAAAGTTAGTGAAATCTCTGGACGCGGGATGGGTTTAGATATTGTTCGTACCCAAATACAATTACTTAACGGCTCAATTTCCGTGCAATCATCACCTCAGCAGGGAACAACATTTATTCTTAAAATTCCTTTCTCTATGACTACAGATAAACTCATGTTAGTTCAAGCAGGTGGTGTTATTTACGCTTTACTACAAGATAGTATTGAAAAAATAGTTATTCCCTCTGCTCAACAAATCAAAGAATTTGAAGGCAAACAGTTTTTACATTGGCGGACAGATGAAGATGAATTGATGGTCAATATCCAAAAACTAGCAGGGTTAATGTACTATAATGGCGCAGTTTTGAGTACAAATAATCTGCAAAATTTCCCAGATAATTCAGAAGCAGGAATGGTGAAAAACCCCATCATTTTATTGCGTCGCCATCATGGTATGGTAGGCATAGAAGTTGATCAAATTATTGGAGAACAAGAATTAGTAATTAGGCCGTTAGGAAGTTCCATTACCCCACCAAAATATGTTTATGGTTGCAGTAGTTTGGCTAATGGTAACTTGATCTTAATTATTGATGGTACGCTGCTTATTGATACTAAAGAAATGCAAGCTACATTGGATGTCATGTCGCTACCGATGGCACCCGCAGCAAATCAACAGGCTTTACCAGAGACAGTTGCCACTCACACCTACAAACAGTTAACCGCTAATGTATCAGGAAATAGCCAATCACCAAAAGTAATTTTAGTGGTAGATGATGCTATTAGTCTGAGGCAAACTCTCTGTCTCACTTTACAAAAATCAGGATATCAAGTATTACAAGCTCAAAATGGTATGGAGGCTTTGGAACAACTACATCTACATCCAGAAATTGAAGTAATTATCTCTGATTTAGAAATGCCAAGAATGAACGGATTTGAATTGTTAAGCCATATCCGTCAAAACCCAGATTTTGCTAAAAAACCAGTTATTGTTCTCACCTCTCGTAGTGCAGATAAACATCGTCAGTTAGCTTATGAATTGGGGGCAAATTCTTATTTAACTAAGCCTTACTTGGAGCATGAATTTCTCGCTACCGTTGAGATTTTAGCTAATGGGAACAACGAGGATTCAAGCCAGGGATTAATAGCAGCAGGTAAATAAGTAATGGGACAGAATTAATTACACAATTGATTTTTCTGTTCCCTGTTCCCTGCGATGCACTGAGCTTGTCGAAGTGTTCCCTGTTCCCTCTCTCAACGAGTGAATTTAATTTTGTCCGACTACTTATGGAGAATTTTCTGCAATTTTGTATTTTGAATAAGGATAACAGCTAGTGAAGCTATGGTATATTTAGGGGTGGTGCAGCCGTGAATATGGCTAAAATTAGGTCTACTACTATAAAATCTGATAGGGTATGGCATAAGCCGGAGAATTTGTTTAGACACACTCACTAACTAGATGACAGGCAAAAACGCAAGACAGAATGCATTTCTGCGGTTGGTGTCCAGTAAGGTCGAAGTTTCCGAGTCAGCATCTCGCTACTTGTTGCTTCCTGGTAAAGAAATGGTAATTGGACGTGACCCCATCTGCCAAATTGTCTTGGATGCCGTAATATACCGAATGGTATCTCGTCGTCATGCGGTAGTTCGTCCCGTTTCTTTAACGACCTATAGCGGCCATAGCTGGGTAATTTGTGATTTAAATAGTGCCAATGGCACTTTTTTAAATGGAGAACCCTTGAAAGGATGTCAAGAATTACATTTAGGCGATCGCATTTCCCTTGGTGCTGATGGGCCACAATTTATTTTTGAGTACGAAGTTGTTGCTCAAAAAACAATGATCAATGTCAGTAAAGCGACAGTATTATCATCTGTTAATTATCAACATCTGTCATCAAAGCAAGATTCTGTAAGCTTCACACAATTATTTCCTATTATCTCTACTGGTAAGGATCTCACTCGCAAAGCCTACCTGATTCCAGGAATCTTAACAGTAGTTTTCGTGGTATTAATGTTTGCTACGGTAGGTCATCCCCAAGCCAATCAAGTAATTGTGGGATCTTACATCGCTTTTGCTGCTTACTATTTTGTTTATCAATTGTGTGGTAAATCTAAGCCTTGGTGGGTACTCCTGGCTACGGCACTGAGTACAATCTTAATTTTATTGAGTCCTCTCTTAGATTTATTTATCAAAGTCTTCCGAAATATCTTACCTGGGACGTTGGATGCGACATCTCCAGATGGGATTACCTTCACCGAATTATTAGTACGGATGTTTTTTGGTGCAGGGTTAATGGAGGAACTCCTGAAAATACTACCAGTATTAGGAGCATATTGGATTGGCAAGTCCCTCCGATCACCCTGGCGAGAACGGATTGGGGTTTGGGAACCGCTGGATGGTATTCTCTTGGGTACAGCTTCCGCTGTGGGGTTTACTTTACTAGAAACTCTTGGTCAATATGTACCCTTAATTTCCCAAAATTCTGGTCAATCAGTCGGTTTACAGCTACTTATTCCCCGCATTTTAGGTTCTGTGGCTGGACACATGGCTTACAGTGGGTATTTAGGCTATTTTGTTGGTTTGGCTGTGTTAAAACCCCTGAAAGGCAAGCAAATCCTCACCGTGGGTTATTTGAGCGCTTCTGCACTCCACGCTTTATGGAATGCGACGGGTTCTATTAATGCTTTGTTTTTGGTAGTAGTTGGTGTTTTATCTTATGCCTTTCTAATGGCGGCAATTCTGAAAGCACGGGTATTGTCACCTACAAGATCAGAGAACTTTGCTACTCGGTTTCTTGATCCAAAGTAAGTAAGAGGCAGGGAGTAGGGGAGTAGGGGA
>NZ_VILC01000077.1:0-20467 GCF_009712065.1 Aphanizomenon sp. UHCC 0183
CCCCCCTACCTCCCCTACTCCCCCCTACCTCCCCTACCCCCCTACCTCCCCTACTCCCCCTACTCCCCCTACCCCCCTACCTCCTCTACTCCCCCTACTCCCCCTACTCCCCCTACCTCCAACTCTAAGTTAATAATAATACCTATTTTCTTCAGTAATACAACTTGCTCGTTTAACATTACTATCAAACTCTCTTCGTCAGGATGATCCCAACCTAACAAGTGTAGTAAACCATGAGCCGTTAACCAAGCCAACTCTGTAGACAAACTATGTTCCTGCTGTTGTGCCTGACGTTGTGCTGTATCTATAGAGACAATTATATCACCTAGATACAAGGGCATGGCATCCAGCATTTCTTCGCTTTGTGGTAAATCTGCTTCTAGAGATGCAAAGGCTAAGACATCTGTAGGTTTATCTTGTTGGCGATATTGGGAATTAAGGGTTTGAATTTCTGTGTCGGTTGTCAAACGCAAACTGATTTCATAACTAGGTGCAGTTGGCAAGTAATCCTCAAGAATTTCCAACCATTGCCAAAACCAGTTTTCCCAAGTTTCGAGAGGAATTGGGGAAGAGTCATCAAAGCAATTTTCTAAATATAATTCAACCTGTAGCGGCACAAGTTTTCCTCTCTTAGCGAGTAAGATATGCCAAACCCACGAGGACAGATAACAGTCCTACGGCAGTTAACGCAAAGTGTTTGAGGGAAGTGCCGCCTTTTCTAACCATGTTTCGCATGGCGAGTTTGACATAGCTAGGCTGGGGTTCTTTGGCAGGGGATTTTTCCATAATTAATTCATTATCATCTCTTTTCTTACTGTAACCTGTGTCAGGGAAATATAGCAAAGATCCCCGACTTCTCAAAGAAGTCGGGGATCTAAGTTACGCTTCAACTATCTGGTTTTCTTGCCGGAGATAGGCTTGAATGAACATATCAAGTTCACCGTTCATGACATCTGTAATGGCTGTGGTTTCGATGTTTGTCCGCAGGTCTTTCACCATTTGATAAGGATGAAATACATAGTTGCGGATTTGATTACCCCAGGAAGCTTCGACCATATCGCCGCGAATTTCGGCAATTTCTTGGGCGCGTTGTTCTTTGGCAATGATTAACAGTTTGGCTTTGAGACGGGCGAGCGCTTTTTCTTTGTTTTGCAGTTGGGAACGTTCTTCTGTACACCGGACTGCTAGACCGGTGGGGAGGTGAACTATGCGGACTGCGGTTTCTACTTTGTTGACGTTTTGCCCACCTTTGCCGCCAGAACGGGTGGTGCTAATGTCTAAATCTTTCTCTGGGATGTCTAGTTTGACGGTGTTATCTATTTGCGGCATGACTTCGATGCCGGCAAAGCTGGTTTGCCGTTTGCCGTTAGCGTTGAACGGAGAAATTCTGACGAGACGGTGAGTCCCCATTTCGGAACGTAAGTAACCATAGGCATAACGTCCGGTAATTTCTAGGGTGGCGGATTTAATGCCGGCTTCGTCACCTTCTGATTCTTCCGCTAGGGTGACTTTATAACCATGATCTTCTGCCCACCGGGTATACATCCGCATGAGCATAAATGCCCAGTCTTGTGCGTCTGTGCCACCAGCACCGGCGTTAATTGTCAGGACTGCACCTTTGTCGTCGTAAGTGCCGGAAAGGAGTTGTTGTAGTTCCCATTGGTCTAGTTCATGATTGAGTTTGGTAATGGTAGATTCCGCTTCTTGCAATAATGCTGTATCGGTTTCTAGTTCCAATAACTCAACAACTGCCCTGGTATCGTCTAAGTTGGTGTGCCACTTGTAATATTGATCTAAATGGGATTTTAGATCATTAAGTTCTTGCAGGGTATTTTGTGCCTGGTTTTGGTCTTCCCAAAATTCTGTTTGGGCGGAAATTTGTTCTAAGTCGTGAATTTTAGCTTTGAGTGCGGGTACGTCAAAGATAGTCCTGGGTTTTACCCAGGCGGCTAGACAATGTTTCGATTTCGCGTTTTAGTTCTAATACGTCCATAATTTTGACTCAAGTTGCAAGGGCTTGAGATTTCTTTGAGATAATATTCTAGATTTTACTGGATTTTGGCAATGTCTCAGGGTGTTGCTGAGTTAATGGGATGATTTTTTTATCACGCAGAGGCGCAGAGGCGCAGAGAGAAGGAGTTGAGGGGAATTAGAGTTTGATGGGGAATTTTGGAGTATTTTGGGCTTTGGTGCGGGCTTCTATGGCTTGTTGGTAGTCTGGTTTATATTCTATGGCTTTGTCGTAGGAGGCGATCGCCTGTGGGTATTGTTGTAAATTTAACAAGGCATTGCCTTTGCTGTACCAACTTTCATAATGATTGGGTTTATAGCGAATGGCTTTATTATAGGAGGCGATCGCTTCTTGATATTTTTGTAAATTATATTGTGTATTCCCTAAATTATACCATACTAAATAATCATTTCCTTTTAAACTAATAGCTTTTTTGTAAGATTCTATTGCTTCTCCATAGCGTTTAACTTGATGGAATGCCCAACCTCGATTATACCAAGCTTGATATTGCTGAGGATTGGTTTTAATTACTTGGGTAAAGGAATCAATTGCTTCTGAGTATCTACGTAATGTCATTAATATATTACTTCTTGATAACCAAGCTGCGGAGTTATTTGGATTATACTGGACTGCTTGATCATAAGCTTGTAAAGCAAATTCATAACGATTTAAATTAACTAAGCAATTACCCAAATTGTACCAAGCTAATTCATGATCAGATTTTAATTCCACAGTTTTTTTATAGGAGGTAATTGCCTCTTCATATTGTTTAAGATTTTGGAATGCTAATCCTTTTTTGTACCATAATTCAGGATTATCAGCTTGGAAATTAATCGCTTGTTCATAAGCTTTAATTGCATCATTATATTGGCTAATCTTTATAAAGATATCACCTTTGAGTTGCCACACTTTGGGGTCATCATTCTTTAGTTGTAAAACTTTATCAACAGTGGCAATTGCTTCTGGATAACGTTTGAGTCTGACTAAAACAAAACCTCGATTAGTCCAAGCTTCTAAATAATTTGGTTGAATTTGAATAGCTTGATCATAAGCTATTAAAGATTCTTGGTATTTCTTTAATTGAAATAATGCTTTACCTTTACCATATAAAGCTTGAGGATAATCAGATTTGATATCTATGGCTTTTTCATAAGTTGCTAAGGCTTCTTCATAGCGTTGTAATTGAATGAGAGTATTACCCTGATTATATAATTCTATAGCGTTTTTACTATTCAGGCGATTGAGCATAAATATTGCGCCGAAACTACCAATACCTAAAATGAATATTCCTAATAGCAATTTCCAGAATATACCTTTTGTATTTTGGGGATTTTTTACTCGGTTTGGTAAGGTAGCAGGGGAAATAATTATTGTTGCCGATGGGTTTTTATTTAATTCCTGTAAAGCTTGTAATGCTATTGTTGCGGAAGCATAACGTTGGCGGAAATCATAACAGATCATTTGATTTAAAAATTGGGCAAATTCTGGAGAGACAGTGGCGAAATTTTGCCAAATGATTTCATTAGTTTCGACATCTTTTTCTAATTGATCAGGTGATAATCCAGTTAAAGCTTGAATAGCAATAATCCCCAAAGCGTAGATATCACTACTAAATTTTGGTGTTCCTTGTGCTTGTTCTCCAGGAGTATAACCGGGTGTGCCAATAGCAACAGTAGATTTAGTAATGTCTGGAGAGTTTACTAATTTGGTCGTAATTTGTTTGACTGCACCAAAATCAATTAAAATTAACTTATTATCTTGTTCTCGTCTGAGAATATTGCGAGGATTGACATCACGATGAATTACCTTTTGTTGATGCACAAAGTCCAAAATTTCTAAAATTTCTTGTAATAGAGAAATTACCTGATTTTGAGTGAAGATGACACCGGATTTTAATTCTTGACTGAGATCATTACCAATAATCAGTTCTTGAACCAGATAAAATTCGGCATTTTCTTCAAAGTAGGCTAAAAGTTGGGGAATGCGATCGTGATTCCCTAATTTGTATAAAACTTGAGCTTCTGTATCAAATAACCTCCGAGCTATTTCTAAAGTGGCAATATCCGTAGACTGAGGTTTGAGTTTCTTAACTACACACTGAGGAGAGCCTGGTAATTGAGTATCATTAGCAACATAAGTTTCACCAAATCCGCCACCTCCCAGGTAATTGGTGATTTGGTATCTGCCTACAAGGGTGTTTCCTAGCATTTCCTGAGCCTATTTGACTATTGTGTTACATTTATGATAATCTTCCCATACAAAAATGAGGAGATGGGGAAAAATATTAATTAGTGGTTAAAAATCAGTAGCTCAAATGTTAAAATCAAGATGATTCCTATAGATGATAATATTCGCAGTTGGCAAAAGCCTATTATTAATTATTGGTTAATTGGGATTAATATACTCATATTTTTCTGGGAAATCAAATTAGAATGGAGTAATGAATTAGGAAATTTAATTAATAATTGGGGAATTATTCCATCTCAAATAAATATTGCAATTGCTAACGCTTTTGTTGACAATTCTGCGGCGTGGGTAATTGTATTTTGGCGGCTACTTTCTTTACCTGTATCGCTGTTTCTGCATGGTAGTTTTAGCCAAATCTTAGGAAATATGCTGTTTTTATGGGTATTTGGGAAAACAGTCGAAGGTATTTTAGGACATAAACAGTATTTACTACTTTATTTAACTTCTGGCTTTTTCTCTGGCATAGTCCAAATTATTTTATCCCCCGATTTAACAATGCCAATTATCGGTGCTAATGCAGCTATTACATCTATTTTGGGTGCATATTTGATCAAATTTCCCCAGGCAAAAATATATTCAGTTTTAACTTTATTGGTTTTGTATATTCCTGTGGAAGTACCAGTTATTTTGTATTTATTTTGGTGGTTTATACAGCAATCATTTTATGGCATAGGGAGTTTAAATATGGCGGGTAGTAGTTCCTTCTCTAGCGTCAGTTATTGGGGACAATTTGCGGCGTTAGTGACGGGTGCGGCTTTTATGAAAATCAGACAAAGACTTTAGGTTATTGTGATTTTTATGTGAAGCTGCACAGAATCATCAAATCCATCAATTCATCCGAATTTATCTGCGTTTATTTGCGTTCATCTGCGTTTAATAATTCTTGATATCTTATTCCATATCTTAATTTGGTATAAGGAAGTAAAATGGGGTAGTTCATATTGGAATTGTCAATTAACTTCAATGTCTGTAGTTTCTACCATTACTGTTAAAGTTCCCGCGACGACGGCGAATTTGGGACCGGGGTTTGATTGTATAGGTGCAGCTTTAAAGCTGTATAACGAATTTAAGTTTACTGTTCTTGATGCAGGTGAGTTAATTATTCAAGTCTCTGGTTTGGAAGCCGCAAAGGTAGAAACTGATGAGAGTAATCTTTTATATCAGGCTTTTATCAAGTTATATGAATATATAGAACAAACACCACCCGCGGTGAAAATAGAAATTAAGTTGGGTGTACCTTTGGCGCGAGGTTTAGGTAGTTCGGCGACTGCTATTGTCGGGGGGTTAGTTGCTGCCAATGAGTTGGCGGGTTCGCCTTTGTCTGAGTTAAAGGTGATGGAATTAGCGATCGCCATGGAAGGACATCCTGATAATGTAGTACCAGCGTTATTAGGTGGCTGTCGTCTGGCTGCTACCAGCAAAAAAGGTTGGGAAATTTGCGATATTCTCTGGCATCGAGATATAGTTCCAGTTGTAGCAATTCCTAATTTTGAGTTATCAACCTCAGAAGCACGAAAGGTTGTCCCCACAGAAGTCAGTCGTGCTGATGCAATTTTCAATATTTCTCATTTAGGTTTATTATTGCGCGGTTTAGCAACTAATCGAGAAGAATGGTTAACAGCAGCCTTGCAAGATAAATTACATCAACCTTATCGCCAAGCTTTAATTCCTGGTTATGATACTGTGAATGCGGCGGCTGTTGCTGCTGGTGCTTATGGCATGGTAATTAGTGGTGCAGGCCCCACACTTTTAGCCTTAGTAGATACAAGTTATGCCAAATCCGTAGAAACAGCAATGGCAAATGCCTGGACTGCAATGGGTATGGACTCAATTGTGCGATCGCTCCCCATAGATCCGCAAGGGGCGGTTATTTTGTAATAGATAATTACAAATGCAGCAACACCAAACATCTATAGCAATCCTATTTGAGTTGAGAACGTATCGGTGATAACGTAGTGTGACTTAAGTGATGGGAAGGGAACAGAAGTGTTCCCCTACTTTAAACATTTCATTTTGTTGATTAACATTAAATTATCGAGTCCGATGCACCTTACAATATATATTGATTGTATGTGTAATTTATAAATAACAAAAGGTGAAGTTATGACAGTTATTACTAATTTGCAGCAGATATATGAAACAGATGACCATTTATGGTTATTAGAAACTATTAAATTATTAAAACAAAGTCGTTTTGATGAGTTAGATTTAGAAAATTTAATTGAGGAGTTGGAATCATTGACAAAAAGAGATAAGCATCAAGTTAAAAGCCTACTAGAACAAGTAATTAGACATCTTTTATTATTGCAGTTTTGGACACAAGAATATGACAGAAATAAAAATCATTGGCGTTCAGAAATTAGAAGTTTTCGAGTACAGTTAAAAGATAGATTAACATCTAATTTGTATAATTATTTGAATTCTATTTTTACAACTATTTATGAGGACGCTTTGGGTTATGTTCAAGAAAAAACAGGTTTTACTGTAAATTTTCCCGCAGAATGTCCTTATTCTTTGGAGGAAGTTCTTGATATTCATTATTTACCTAATTGATTAAGTCATTGTTTGTGTGATGTCTATGGAGTGTGAAGCGATTGTCACACACAACTAATTGACAAGTAATTAATGTATAAAATATCATGAGAGCGGATAAAACCGTGATATTATTAGATGCAATAGTGCCAGCACTTCGTAAGAATCGCTTATCGCTTAATTTAACTAAGTAGGTTGGTGTTGAAAATTGTCGTTATGGCAAGGCAAAAGGCTAAAGTATACATTGGTGAGGCTGAAAATGCTTATTCTAGACTTGTTGACCATGTATCAAAAAAAGAATTTTGGAATGAAATTATTGTTCAAGTAGATGACAAACTTGTTTTTAAATCCGATTGGTTGTTTAGTAGCCCATCAGCAGCAGCAAATGTAATAATGGGGCGTAGTGCAAACGGATTGAAGGAATGGAAAGATTCTTCCGGCAAAAAGTTACATGAAATTGAGAAGCAAGAAATATCAAAAGCTAACAAACAAATTCAGCCAACAACTTAATGCGATCGCGTAGCACTGCTGCAAGCAGAGTACTGTTCTTGCCGTGACTATTTTGATTGTCAAGCGATCGCCCAGAAGAAGTAACAGCTTTTTCACTTACCCCCAATCATCATATATATATGGATATGGAAAAAATCCAGTCAGAAATAGCAGCACTGAAATCTCAAATTCAAGCACTCCAACAAGAACGCGCTGCACTGACTAATCATCATGTAGAATCCGGTGAAAACGACTCACCCCTAGCCATAGTTGAAGCTTACCGTCGTCAAGCCAGAGAAAACGTCCAACTGTCCGCCGAACTTAAAGGCATAGACGATGCCCTATATTACCTAGAAAAGCAAATACAACAAAGGAAAGCTCATCTCAATCGGTATTTGCCCATGTCTATCCGCATCTCTCAACAACAAGAACAGCTAGAAGAAGCCAAAAAAATTGCTCAAGTTCATGCCGAACGAGTTAATGAACTAGCTGGAGAACTGGCAAAAGAAATTAAACTCCTCAAAACCTGCGCCGATGAACTTAGTCCCATGTATTGGCAAGTTTACTACAAACCTTTCATCACAGGCTTTAAGACCATTTCTGTCCCTTTCGTAAGATCAGACGGAGAAGTGTGGATGATTGTCAACCGTATTGTCTAAGAAACAGAGATAACTTTGATAAAAATTCAATTTATCCTCAAGCTGTTCATTATAACTAAAGACAGCGATATCAGTCGCTGTTTTTTTGTTGACGTTGCAAAAATTTACATTTAGAATGGACTCGCGGCATAATTTAGTAAGTATTTATTACTATCTGTCCTCCAAATTGGAAATCTTCATAAGAAATCGTTTACAGACGTAACGATTCCTTAATATAATGTAAACAAAAGCAAAACCAAAAAAACATTGTCAACAGTGATGAATGCCATAGAAATTCCTTGGTTATCAGCCATAATTTTCCTGCCTTTAGTGGCAGCCCTCGCAATTCCTCTTATTCCCGATAAAGAGGGTAAAACCGTCCGCTGGTACGGCTTGGGAGTGGCATTATTAGACTTTGTACTCATGATTTTTGCCCTTTGGCAGAATTACGACTTTCAAAGTTCCGCCCTGCAAATGACAGAAAGCTATCCTTGGATACCCCAAATTGGCTTTAACTGGTCTCTAGGCATTGATGGTTTATCAATGCCCCTGATACTTCTCACAGGCTTCATTAACACACTCGCAGTATTCGCGGCTTGGAAAGTAACCAACAAGCCGCGTTTATTTTATGCGTTGATGTTGATTATGTACAGCGCTCAATTAGGAGTATTTCTCGCCCAAGACTTATTAATGTTCTTCTTGATGTGGGAAATTGAGCTAGTACCTGTTTACCTACTAATTTCCATCTGGGGAGGCACAAACCGCCGTTACGCAGCTACCAAGTTTATTATCTATACCGCCGCAGCATCCATATTTATACTGATAGCTGGTTTTGCAATGGCTTTCTATGGTGATAACTTCACCTTCAACATGACCGAATTGGGAATGAAAGAATATCCCAAAACCTTAGAATTAGCCCTCTATGCAGGTTTCTTAATCGCTTATGGTGTCAAATTACCCATTTTTCCCTTACATACATGGTTGCCTGATGCTCATGGTGAAGCATCCGCACCCGGTTCAATGATCTTGGCAGGTGTATTGTTAAAGATGGGTGGTTATGCCTTAATTCGCTTTAACGTAGAAATGTTAACTGATGCTCATGTTACCTTTGCTCCAGTTTTAGCGATTTTAGGTGTAGTTAATATTGTTTATGGTGCTTGTTGCGCCTTTGCTCAAACCAATCTCAAACGCCGTCTGGCTTACTCTTCAATTGCCCACATGGGGTTTGTGTTAATTGGCATTGCATCTTATACAGAAATCGGTATCAGCGGTGCTGTATTACAAATGGTTTCTCACGGTTTAATTGCTGCTAGTTTATTCTTCCTTTCCGGTGTAACTTACGAACGTACTCACACCTTAGTGATGGATAAAATGGGCGGTATGGGTAAAGTAATGCCCAAAACTTTCGCTCTCTTTACTATAGGTTCAATGGCTTCTCTGGCTTTACCCGGAATGAGTGGTTTCGTCGGTGAATTGATGGTATTCTTAGGTCTTGCTACCAGTGATGTTTACAGTTCCAGCTTCAAAATTGTAGTCATCTTTCTATCAGCAGTTAGCGTGATTTTGACACCCATTTATTTACTGTCCATGCTACGTCAAGTTTTCTACGGCAACCAACATCAAGACTTACATTTAGATGCTGTAGTTCTTGATATTAAGCCCCGTGAATTATTTATCACCGCTTGCTTATTAGTTCCCATCATCGGTATTGGTTTTTATCCTAAGATGATTACACAAATCTATGATGTAAAAACAGTGGCAGTTACGGCTCATGCTCGTCAAGTTCTACCAGTTGTTGCTAGTCAACAACCTACAAACTTATACTCGCAAATTTTCACCACACCAACATTAGCTAGTTCCCAAATAGTGAATATAGTTGAGTAATTATCAAACCCAAAAGAGCGCTCTAGTAAATCTTAAATTAAAAGGGGATAAGATCCCCGAATTCTTCAAGAATTCGGGGATCTATTTTAGTAATTACTAATATAAACCTTTATGCCATGCAGTAATAAACCTAACCCCCATCCTAGTATGGGATAAATTGCCCAGAAATTTCCAGGGCTTACCACTAAATTTAACAGCACCAAAAAACCATTAATTGCCAGAAAAGCAAATAGATGAGATTTGAAATCTTTCCGTTGTTGACTATTAGACATTTGCTCTTTTTTTACTTCTACATTATTTTTTAACCATTCTTGTTCCGCAGCTTGTAGCGACTCTGAAGAAACACCTAATTCTGAGGCTATTTCTATAATTTGTTCTCTTGTATATTCTCCCTTTTGTTTTTGTCTAAAAGCTACTTCAAGAATCTGCTGCATTTCCTCTGCGTTGTAAGTCATTATCAATACCTAAAATGGCAAAAAATACTTTTGAGAGTTATTTTTGAAACGGTAGCTACACAATCATTTAAAATATATAGGAATCCGGTTTGATTCCTGAATTTTCCGTTGAGTTAGGGAACAGGGAACAGGGAACAGGGAACAGGGAAGAAGGATTTCAGTATGTACCGAGTTCTGTTCAAAAATCAAATAGGAGTCCTATATGTACCTACGAATTGCTTAGAAACACATTTTATAGTTGAAAAATAATTGATGTCGTAATTAACAGCACAAATTTATTAATAGATTTCAATTCCCCAATTATTAATCACAGCTACATTTCCCTAGCTTTGTCTTTGCCAATTTATATGGATGAGCTTTTATATAAGTAGGTTAGCATTGAAAATCGTCGTTATGGGAAGGCAAGAGGCAAGAGTGAAGAGGGTTTAGGCGATTTTACTTTTCGTTACATAGATTGGTTTTATTGTGTTCACCTACTTAGTCAGCAAATCCTTAAGTCTGTAGGGGCGTAGGGTATACGCCCTATATCGTATTGCATCCTAGCAATAACCCCTGTATTAGTCCTTGTACATTAATCCGTTCTATCTGTATTAGTGGTATAGGTATCTCATCTACTCGTTGGTTTGTAACTATGGATTTTGTTGCCGTAACGTCGAACATATCCTTATTTAGCTTATTTTATGCAAATAGCTGCAAGTACAGGCTATCGTGTACACACAAGTTATCGAATCACCATTATTCCTCAAATTACCCCACCCTAACCCTCCCCTTGTAAAGGGGAGGGAACTGGATTTTCTTGTTACCCCCTTTCCTAAGGGGAGAGGGGGTAACAATGTGATGAAAATTACGGGATGCCACTTTTAAAACATCCTCTAAGCAAAAGCTCAATTTATTCCCTTGCGGAGTATAAATGCCCAAAAAATGGATAAACCGGGAGTTATTAAGTAGGTGAACACAATAAAACCAAACTGTGTAAAGAAACGTAAAATCGCCCAAACTCTCTTCACTCTTGCCTCTTGCCTCTTGCCTTTTGCCTTGCCATAACGACAATTTTCAACGCCAACCCACTTAAGTAATTGGACAAAAATATTTACAGTCATTGCGAGCGAAGGGAAGCAATCGCCAGGGTTGTGATTGCTTCACTTCGTTCCATATGGCTAACGCCACGCCACGCTTACGCAATGACATTGTGTAATTAATTCTGTCTCACTACTTATCTGAATTTCCCCCTGGCATTTTCTATGGTTCACCTCTATATTAAGAATAGTAAATAATAATTGCCTTTTATACCTATATCCGGTAAAGCCAGATGTATTACCATAGCCTAGTAGCAGATGGCACAGAAAGATATAGAAAATCAAGCAACAATCTATGGATAAATGAGGAAAGTAAACAGTGAAAGCATCCCTCAAACTGGTTAAAACCGCTGATGAAAGGCAGATTGCCGCATTCTTTGAGGAATCGGTAGGTGAATGGCACTCAGAACGACGTTACTACACCCTACCTCAGGGAGAAACCAAGGAAATGGAGAGTATAATCACCATCCGATTTTTAGAACAGGGGTGTGAAGAATTGGAAAAACTAGCCCAACTCCATGATTTAGTTGATTTGCAAAGTTTGACCTGTGGTGCTGAAGTATCTTGGCAAAGCACTGATATAATTAAGGTCAGACGAGAATCTCAAGGTTTAACCCTGTTTGGGGCTTTGGGCAATATATTATATAGAGATCGTGGTTTTGCCACATCTAAACCCGTTACAGCAGATTATTATTTATCAAACCCTAAAACTCTTTGTTTACGGACTGAATATAATAATTCAGTATTTGAGGAAGAGATTAAACTCATTGGTAGTAAATATCGTACCCGACAAAGCATCATTTCCCGTGCCAGTGAACAATTAATGATTGGTCAATACCTGGAGAAGCGAATATAATCGAGCGGTTCATGGCTGAAATGCAGGGGATAGGGTTAATTAACGGGCATAACTTACAGGTGGGACTGATCATAAGCAACAAATATGACTTTTTACAACATTTTTTAAACTTCTTCCCACAATTATGATTTTTTGTGTAATCATTAGAAGGTGGGAATTAATTCGGCGGTAATGTTTGTGGTTAGTATTGACAGGCTTTCCCTTTTGGTATTTACAGACTTTTCTCCGAAATCTAAATCTCTACACTCTTATGATTTTGGAAATATTCTATGTCAATTTACGTGGGTAACCTCTCTTATGAAGTTACACAAGATGCGCTGACTCAAGTTTTTGCGGAATATGGTGCTGTGAAACGTGTTCAGCTTCCCACTGACCGTGAGACAGGTCGCTTGCGCGGCTTCGGTTTTGTGGAAATGGGTACTGAGGCTGAAGAACAGGCTGCTATTGATGCCCTTGATGGTGCTGAATGGATGGGTCGTGATTTGAAAGTAAACAAAGCAAAACCCAAAGAAGACAGAGGTTCTTCTGGTGGCGGTGGTGGACGTGGTGGCTACGGCGGTGGCGGTGGCAACCGTGGCGGCGGCGGTGGCAATCGCTATTAAGTCTAAGCCAAATCTAACTAAAGTTTTTTAGTTATTAAATTCTTGAAAATTGCCTATTCCGTCGGCGGAGTGGGTAATTTTTTTGGCGTTGCTGAAACTAAGTATGAATTTAGCTGTAGAGACGTTCCATGGAGCGTCTCTACAAGGGTTGTAAAATCATCAAAAATCATCTTCATACCTCAAATCGGCAATGCCATTTTTTTATATACAAAGAGATATACATCATCACGTTGATATTTTAAATTAAAATCAGAACGCTTTTTTAATTCCTTAGTCAAATTATTATAATCTTCTACTGTTGCGCCCCAGCCAGGATGGCGGGTATTAAGTAATATATAATGAAAATTATTCAACTCATGGAGTTTATATTTAAAACTAATCTGTTGCCTATGGGTTAAATGTGGAGTAATTACATCTGTAGTCAACACACTGTCTTGAGTTTTCACTAAAGATATTGCTTCTTTAGTAGCTTGCCAATTATCTACAGAATTAAGATATTTGGAAATAAAGAAACCCCATTTACCTAAAATCAAAAACCAAATTAAAGACCATAAAAAAATTACTCTTTTTTGTTTTAGCCATGCTTTATCTGCCGCAATACTAGCAATTAATGCTAACATTATGAAGGGAATTGCTGGTAAAGAATAATGTAAAATTACGTTTTTTTGTGAAGGATGATCAGCAAGTATATTTAATGCTAAACAAGGAATCGCACCTATTAATGGTGTCATGTATTTAGGTATTAAACCCCAGATTACAGGTGCTAATAGAAAAGACAAATATTCTAAATTTATAGATGATAAAATGTTGCTAATAATAATTTTTGGTTGAAATAAGATAATTTGTAATGTTTCCGAAAATGAATTTCCTAAATAGCTATAACGATAAAAATGCCGACTGACTAATGCTGCTTCGCTACCGAAAAAAGGAATAATGATTTTGTTAGCAATTACAAACCATGCTAAACCACTAATAATAGCTATGAAACCGGACAAACGCCGTTTTTCAAATAGTAGTAACCAAACACCCATAGCTGCTACTGTCAAGGAAAGTACAGCTTTACATCCCAATACTACTAAAACATTTATACAAAACCAAAATACTTTTTTGCTTCTTGCATTTAAAACTGCTGTCAAAAGTACAGGAACAGCAAGAGTATCTGGATGAAAATCACACAAATTACTGTTATATAGGACTGGATATAGTAGGTAAACAACTACCATTGCTATTGCTTGATTGTCTTTCAACCCTGCTTGTAATGCGAGTAAATATGTAGGAAAAGCACCTAAAGACAAAGCAACAGACTGAACTACAAACAACCAATAGACATGAGGATATATTTTATATAGTAAGGCGATAGGATACAAAATCCAAGCAGCATGATCAGCTAAAACATGAAAACCAAGTACAGAGGAAGTTGGTAATTTTCCCTGACTAATTAAGTAAACTGTTTGATCAAAAAATGCTAAATCTCCAGATGAATTAAATAACTCATGCCGAATAATACTAGCTGCTAATAAAATTAAGGCACTAATACTAATAATTACAGAGATATTATTTTTAGGTATTAATTTTTCCACATTAGAATTTATTATTTATTGATGTTTAAGGAAAAATCAGGCTTTGATTTCTGGTAGATCATATCACAATTTCGCACAATAAACCAAAGAGTAAAACCTAAAGGAATAGAAAACAATTGAATATATATAGGAGTTCCCAAGTAACTAATAAATGATGCCAGTTGCACCGATATTGCTACCCAACGATATTGAGGAAAGTAAAAAGCAAAGATAATAGACAAAATATCTGTAGGATAAAAATATCTTTCGTGCATTTTTGGCAAAAGATATGGCATAAAAAATACTGACATTGTAGCTAAATATATCAGTCTATCTTGAGTAATTTCTAATTTATTTCTATAAACAAGATACACTAATAAAAGTATGGCAGTTACAGTTAACATTAACCCTATAGGCACAACAATGTTATAAAACTCATTAGGAATCCATTGATAAAGATTAGGGACATTTTTAGCTAGTTCTTTATATTTATTAGACTGTTCAAAATATACCAATAGTAATTCTGTAATTGATCTACCAGCAATCCAAGCTGGCAACATTGCTACTAGATAGGCTAAAGGAATTATTGGTAAGTATAACCAAGATATTCTTTTTTTAACTAATAAAATTAATAACAAAGGTGCTAAAAACATTGCTTGTAATTTAAATGAAAGTGCCAGCCCAAAACTGATTAACGCAGGAATTTGTTTGTGAATAGATAAAAAGTAAACACAAGCAATTAATCCCGTGGTATAGATAACATCACATTGTCCCCAAAGGGAACTATTGTAAATTACAGTGGGACTTAAGATAACGGCTAAAAAAGCCCAATTTGCCATTCTCCCCACAGGATATTTAAGCTTGACAATTTTGTAAGTAAAAAATGCACAAATAAAGTCAAAACTCATGGCAAAAAGTTTAATTGCCAGAATTTTTGGTAATCCAGAAAGCAGAGTAGAGGCAATCAAAAGCCAGTAAAGATATGAGGGTGTATAATCAGCAAAGCCATATTTTAAGGCACTAAAACCACCGTGAGATGCGATAAAATCGTACCAAGGATCTAGAAAATATTTGTAATCTACTGATTTATTGGGAACACAAACTAATCTGATTGTTACAGCAAATATAATACCAATTGCCAAATATCTGGGAATTAATATATGATCAAACTTATCTTTTATTGACTTCAATAATGTTTTGTGTGAATTATTCATGATTATTAATTATGATACTTTTATCTTTGTAAATTTTACTTTAAGAAAAATAGGAAATACCGTACTATTATTGATCTATTTAAGTAGTGAGACAGAATTAATTACACAATGTCATTGCGTTAGCGCAGCGTGGCGTTAGCCATATGGAACGAAGTGAAATGAAGCAATTCCAAGGGTTGTGATTGCTTCCCTTCGCTCGCAATGACTATAAATATTTTTGTCCAATTACTTAGAGGATGTTTGAAAAGTATCAGAATTAATCGAGATCCCCCCAACCCCCCTTACAAAGGGGGGCTAAATTCCTCAAAGTCCCCCTTTTTAAGGGGGATTTAGGGGGATCTGCGGGTGTCAGATCCCACACGAAAAAGTTTTCAAACAACCTCTTAGTAAAAATTTTACTATTACTAACGTATTAAAACTTACCATACTTTGGTTGAATCTCTAATGCAACAGATGGAAAGTATTAGAAACTTAATAGATAAAAACTTAATCAATAATTATTACTGATATGTTAAACTAACGAACATCGCTTTCTGATCAAAAATATGCAATTAATAGCAAAGCAATATTACACCCCAGAAGAATATCTGGAATTAGAAGCCACTGCTGAGTATAAAAGCGAATACATTGACGGACAAATAATTCCCATAGCTGGTGCATCTATAAATCATAACCGGATTACAGGTAATTTTTACGCTACGCTGAATTTTGCCTTTAGACAACAAGGCAAATATGAGGTTTTTAACAGTGATATACGTCTATGGATACCTCAAAAACTAATATACACTTATCCAGATGTGATCATTATTGCAGATGAGCCGGAATTTTTCAATAATCGGACAGATACAATCACAAATCCCCAGGTAATTATTGAAGTTTTATCCAAATCTACCAAAAGTTATGATAGAGAAGATAAATTTGCAGCTTATAGAACAATTCCCACTTTTCAAGAATATCTATTAATTGATCAAAACCGCATTCATGTAGAACAATTTTTCAAAACTGGGAAAAAAAGATGGACTTTGTGTGAGTATGACGAAGAAGATGAAAACATATCTTTGGAAACAGTATCTTTTGAGATTTCTTTACAAGATTTATACAATAAAGTTAAATTTCCTCATATAAAATCCGCAGTCGAAAATTCTACATCTTGATATTCTCAACTTTAAGTAAGTAGGTGAACACAATAAAACCAAACTGTGTAAAGAAATGTAAAATCGCCCAAACCCTCTTCACTCTTGCCTCTTGCCTTTTGCCTTGCCATAACGACAATTTTCAACGCTCACCTACTTAAGTAATTGGACAAAAATATTTACAGTCATTGCGAGCGAAGGGAAGCAATCACACCCCTTGCGATTGCTTCCCTTCGTTCCATATGGCTAACGCCACGCTGCGCTAACGCAATGACATTGTGTAATTAATTCTGTCTCACTACTTATTTTCCCCTATCCTACCCAAATTTCTTGAGCAAAACCTATTGCTAATTTACCAAGTAAGGTAATAAACAAACCCATGACTAAATAAGCTTGACGGGGATAACGAGATAAACAGACACCTATAGCTATATTTAGAGGAACAATTCCATAAGCAAGACGACTTAAAGAAATTGTCCCACCAGAGGCTAAAAGTAAAGCAATACCACAAAAACCATAAGCTACCATGACTGGAGTTAGTTGCTGACGGAAATACCATAAAAGGTAACTACTACCTAATATCATAGATACGTTAAGCAAATTATTTATTAATCCCTGATCAGCAATTATTAATGATAATATGATTGTCGCATAACCAGTATAGAATATCAATGGCTTGAAATATTTCCGCCAATACAATAAACAACAAGAACTAATCACAATTAAACTAAAAAATAGCGGATACCAAAAGTCTTTAATTCCGCCTTCATCATTCTCAACCCAACCAAAATACCAATTGCTGCCAAAGGGAATTTGCATGAACATATTTAACCAACCTTCCCAATCAAAACCGAAGGAAGGCCGCCATCCTTTTTGTGCAGTAATAAAGGCTAAAAAATCATTAAAGTTTAGTTGACAATACACACTAAATAGTAATAAACCTGTAGCAGATAATAGACCTGCAATGTAGGCAATTGGTGGTTTATTTTGTTTCCAAGCTGTAATTAAAAATGCGGAAATTAATGCCATACCTGTCGGGCGTGTTGCTGTGGCCATTGCCCCACAAATTGCTGTCCAAACATATTGTTTTTGATCAAAGGCACGTAAAGCCATTGTACTCAATAACAAATACAAACCTTCTGTATAAATTACTCCTGTAAATAGAGACATAGGACAGTAAGCAATAACAGCAATTGTCCAATGGGCTGCTCTGATGCCACATTGTTTTTTCACCCAGGAATATAAGCAATAAAGTGTTCCTAGAAATGCCAAATTATTGATAATTAATCCGGCCATTTCAAATGAAAAACCGAATTTCATGAAAATAAAAATGCTGACAGGAAACAGGGGGAAAAATGCCAGATTATGTTGTTTCCCATCATCAACAAATTCGTAACCTTCAGTGGATATTGCTCGATAATGGACACTATCCCAAGCATCAAAAATCCCCCAGCCAAAATGGGGCGTAATGCCATCTTGTAATGCTGGTAAATGGGGGGCAATCAATAACATAGCAGTCCAAATAAATATGCGACTTACAAGCCACATAGACGCAGGAAACAAGAAATCATCTGTCCAGATAAATTTGGCGATCGCTGTGGTGAGTGTAGATATCGCCATTTGCGCTTTAACCATAGGCTTCTGCTTTTTTCTGATTCTGAGGTAATGACAAGGTGAGTTTTAAGTAATGTTACGCATTTATGTCCAAAATAGCAAAAGTTTTGATTGGAGTTAATTGATTGTCGGAATTGCTCTTATCAACGAGTCCCAAGCCATTTATAGTTGGAATTATCTGTTAATCCTTAAAAAATTGTGAAAGCTATTACTTTACTTGGTTCTACTGGCTCAATTGGGACTCAAACCTTAGATATCGTCTCTGAACACCCCGATAAATTCCGCATTGTGGGATTGGCTGCTGGACGGAATGTGGAGCTATTCGCGGCGCAAATTCGCCAGTTTCGTCCCCAAATCGCCGCCATTTCTGCTGCTGAAAAGTTACCGGAACTTAAAGAAGCCATTAAAGACTTAAATCCTCAACCCATTTTACTGGCTGGGGAAGCGGGAGTGATAGAAGTTGCTCGTTATGGCGATTCTCAGACGGTTGTTACTGGTATTGTTGGTTGTGCGGGGTTACTGCCGACCATTGCAGCTATTGAAGCGGGCAAAGATATTGCTTTAGCAAATAAAGAAACTATCATTGCTGGCGCTCCTGTGGTGCTACCTTTGGTGGAAAAACACGGAGTGAAACTATTACCAGCCGATTCCGAACATTCGGCTATTTTTCAATGTTTGCAAGGTGTTCCTAAAGATGGTTTAAGAAAGATATTGCTGACTGCTTCTGGGGGCGCTTTTCGAGATTGGCCTGTGGAAAAATTACCAGAGGTAAAGGTTGCTGATGCTATTAAACATCCTAACTGGTCAATGGGGCGAAAAATTACGGTAGATTCGGCAACTTTGATGAATAAGGGTTTGGAGGTAATTGAGGCTCATTATTTATTTGGGGTAGATTATGACAACATCGAAATTGTTATTCATCCTCAAAGTATTATTCACTCGTTAATAGAATTACAAGATACTTCTGTTTTGGCTCAACTTGGTTGGCCGGATATGCGTTTACCTTTGCTTTATGCTTTATCTTGGCCGGAGCGAGTTTACACTAATTGGGAAAGATTGAATTTAGTGAAATCTGGTGATTTAACTTTCCGTGAACCAGATCATCAAAAATATCCTTGTATGGGTTTAGCTTATGCTGCGGGTAGGGCTGGTGGTTCTATGCCGGCGGTGTTGAATGCGGCAAATGAACAAGCTGTGGCGTTATTTTTAGATGAGAAAATTCACTATTTGGATATTGCTCGGTGTATTGAATTTGTGTGCGATCGCCATCAAAATGATAACAAACAAAATCCCTCTTTAGATGACATTTTAGCAGCAGATAAATGGGCTAGACAAGAAGTTTTCACAGCTATGGAAAAGGTAGCAATTCAGCCACAGATAATTTCTGTGGGTTAACAATAAATAGAATAAATAGATCCCCGACTTCTTGAAGAAGTCGGGGATCTTGTGGAAATTTTAGCTTACTTCCTTTGTTTTTTCCCATTCCCTTGATTAGCCCTGGACTCTAATGTAAACTGTGGTATTTCCTCCAGTTCATCCTCACTCAAACAATACTGTTCACACACAAGACTTAAGCGATTTCCAGGAGTTGTCACTGCATTCACAGAATGAGTTAAATCACCCTGAAAGTAAATTAAAGAATTGGTTTGGGGTTTAACTTGTCCCACTTGGCGTTTTTGCGATTTTAGCACCAATTCTCCCCCCTCCATATCCTCTGGTACGCGCACATAAAGCACGCTGACAAATGCAGGAGGTTCAACGGTTTTACAATAGGAACGCAAAGACCGATCAATATGGGGGTCAACGCGAGAACCTGCTTTGAGTAGTAAAGGATTCAGATAAAAAGCATTACAATTAGGTAAAAGCGCCAAATCTAAATAAGGCTTAAAATAGGGAAATTTTTGGATAACTTCTGTTAAACCCTGACGTTGAAATACCACAGAAAAGCCTTTAGTATTAATAAAATCCCGGTTAAGGTTGTTAACAGCAAAATAAGGACAAGCTTGGATTTCTCCCCACAAGTCCTGGAGATATTGAACAGGAAAGGCGTTAGGATGTTGTTGATAGTATTTCACGGTCTTAAATTAATGGATCTTGAGTTTAATTTTTGTCTGAATCAGGATATCCAGGATGAGTATTAACAGGATATTTGATTTA
>NZ_VILC01000078.1:0-20336 GCF_009712065.1 Aphanizomenon sp. UHCC 0183
TGACAAAAAAAAGAGGGAACATATTCAACTGTTCCCCCTGAACTTTGACACAAACTGCTGTTTTAGACTTGAACCGCTAGTTTTGCTTCTTTAGCTGTCAATCGCTCATAAGCATCACGCATTTTCAACCCTGTCAATACTTGGAATAAACCAGTACCATTATTAGAGCCTGGATATTCACGGTGTTGTAGTAACAAGTGAGTCATCTCACCTTGATATTTGGTGGATGTTTTGCTCAAATGAGTTTCAATGTAAATTACTTCATCGAGGTTATCAAATTGACCGTCTACTTCTAAAACAGAGACGTAACGACCATAGTAAACATCAGTACCGTAGTAAAGCTGCATACCGGGGTAAGAACAGGTCAGTTTGCGTCCGCAAGGAGTCCACTGAATTGTTGAACCTTCGTCAAACAGGTAGCTTGGCTCAAAGCCTTCTTTACCTTCCTGTTGTAACATCCGTACCCGTAAAACCTTACGTTCTGTATCGTTTTTAATTAAGTTTGTGGGTAATACTTGCAGAACCACGTCAGCAAATTCTCTTTGTGGTTCGATGAATTTTTCGAAATCAGGTTTACGAGAATTGATTTGTGCTAGAACATCTTCATAGCGGTGACCTCTTTCAGCCATATCGCGTTGAATTTTCCAAGCAATTTTGACTTCATCGCTGATATCAAAATAAACGCTGAAGTCTAGAAGCGCTCTTACTCGTTCATCATACAAGGGATGCAACCCTTCTACAACAATAATATGATTTGGCTCAATCCATTCTGGTGGATCAATCATGCCAGTTTCATGGTTATAAATTGGCTTATGAATCGCCTGACCTTCTTTAAGAGACTTAATTTGTTTATACATTAAGTCAAAGTTATTTGCTCTGGGGTCAAGTGCAGTTATGCCTGTTTCTTTACGTTGTTTACGATCTAGGCTATGATAGTCATCTAAACAGATAACTGTCATAAATTCTTCGCCAAATAAATCAATCAACCGACGCAAAAACGTAGATTTACCGCACCCAGAGTCTCCGGCTACTCCAATTAGTACCACGCGTTCCGGCTTAGTCATAAATTCCCTCTAAATACTAAATGTGTCAATCAATAATTTTTCTCACAGCAGATTCTGAATCTAGGAGCTTACCCCAACGGTATTGTCCTACGTTCTGGCTATCCAGCATAACGATGACAGATTTCAACAAATAACTTGTACGCCTATAGCAGTTACTCGTCCTAATTAGCCTAATTTTATGGCTGGTAAGTATTTAATCTTAGTGTTGCCCTAAATTTTAACAGAATGGGGTGTACTCTCACAAGATTTACCTTAAGAACGAATCTAGTTCCCTAGCAATTATCTGTTTAACATTCTGCCATAGATGATACATTTTTTTTAGATTTGAGAGAAAATAGGAGTTAGCACTTTGGCTTATTTCGACAAACTCAGTACAAGTCCCTCTGTTACCAGTCAGGAAGAAGGAAGAAAGCTTGTGAGTATTTGATAGTACAGCGTGGCGTATGGCTCAACTCGCACTACGCTAAATTCATGTATTATTTTAACACTTTTTAACACTGTACTTAGGGTTTGCTGAATAAGTTGTCTGTGAAGGCAGGGAACAGGGAACAGGGAACAGGGAACTCTTAACTGGGAACAGGAAAGACAGAATTGATACCTATTGAGTCTTGTTTAAAAATCAAATAGGAGTCCTATATAAAATTGATTATTAATAAAGTCCGTTACTGCACCGTCATGGTAAGATGGTACTGGTAGTTTTAGAAATCAAAAGGCTTTTTTTGCAAACCCAGGATTTTTGCATGATCAATATATAGTAAAATATTTGATTAACAAGCCTAAGACTATGTAGTTCAAGAAAAAAAGATTAAAGTGATTCACTATTAACATTCTCGCAAAGACTTATCCTCTAATTTAGAAGGTGAACAGGTGTGTTTTTTGCCATGCCTACTGGTCTTGGGCGAGTGTACTGAGCAAGGCATCATCATAAATGATGTCGTTTTCCCAGATGGCTAGTTTTGTGATCCGAAAATCCGGTAAACTAAACCTCGCATAAGGATGGGAATGATTTTTTTTTGATAAACGGTTAAGTAAATATCGGAGTGTTAGAAGGAATGTACAATCAAGGTGCTGTTGAGGGTGCTGCCAATATAGAATCAGGTAGCCGCGTCTTCGTTTACGAAGTGGTGGGTCTGCGTCAGGTTGAAGAAACTGATCAAACCAACTACCAAATTCGTAGAAGTGGCAGTGTATTCATCAGAGTACCTTACAACCGCATGAATCAAGAAATGCGACGGATCACTCGCCTGGGCGGTAAAATTGTTAGTATCCAATCTGTTACAGCTTTACAGCAACTCAATCGCAAAGTTGACTTAGTAGTTAACGAAAAAGTTGAATTGGCAACTGCTGACATTAAAGTTAGCAGCGAAGTCGCGGCTGAAGTAAGTGCTAACAAAGATGAACATGGCAAATCCACACCTGTAAGTAATGTTAGTGAAGCTAAAGGCTTTGCTAAAACACCAGCTAAGGATAAGAAAGGCAACTCCATGACTCAAGCAAAAGCCAAAAAAGATGCTCATGCTGATGTTCCTGTGAACATTTATCGTCCTAATGCTCCGTTTATTGGTAAGTGTATTTCTAATGAAACATTAGTCAAAGAGGGTGGAATTGGGATTGTTCAACATCTCAAGTTTGACCTGTCTGCTGGCAACCTGAGGTATTTAGAAGGACAAAGTATTGGGATTATTCCTCCTGGTGTAGATAAGAATGGTAAGCCTGAAAAACTCAGACTGTACTCCATTGCTTCTACTCGTCACGGCGATAATCTAGATGATAAAACAATATCTCTGTGTGTTCGTCAGTTAGAGTATAAGCATCCAGAAACAGGTGAAACGGTTTATGGTGTTTGTTCTACCTATCTGACTAAAATTAAACCAGGTGATGATGTCAAAATCACTGGTCCTGTTGGTAAGGAAATGTTATTGCCGGAAGATCCTGAAGCTAATGTGATCATGTTAGCAACAGGTACAGGTATTGCGCCTATGCGGACTTACCTGTGGCGGATGTTTAAGGATGCAGAAAGAAAAGCTAATCCAGAATATCAATTTAAAGGATTTTCCTGGTTGTTGTTTGGTGTGCCAACATCTCCCAATATTCTCTACAAAGAAGAATTGGAAGCAATGCAAGAGAAATATCCCAAAAACTTCCGTCTTACCTATGCTATCAGCCGGGAACAAAATAACCCCGCAGGTGGCAGAATGTATATCCAAGACCGAGTTGCAGAACACGCTGATGAATTGTGGCAGTTAATTAAAAATGAAAAAACTCACACTTACATCTGCGGTTTGCGCGGTATGGAAGATGGCATTGATGCTGCTTTAAGTGCTGCTGCGGCTAAAGAAGGTGTAGTTTGGAGTGATTACCAAAAGGATCTAAAAAAAGCTCACCGCTGGCACGTAGAAACATACTAATTTGTTATTGGTCAATGGTGAGTGGTCATTGGTCATTGGTTATTAGACAATTAAAAGCAGATAATTAGTAGGTAGGGCTTATAGCTCTGCCTACAATTGTTTTATGTAAATTTCATGTGGGTGCAAAATCTGTGGCTGTCAAATTAGGAATACTTGGATTAGGTACGGTGGGAACGGGGACAGTGCAACTGTTGCAAGACAATGTAGGTCGTCATCCGCTGTTACAGGACATTGAAATCTATCGAGTGGGTGTGCGATCGCTCACGAAACCCCGTGCTGTAGAATTATCTCCAGAGGTGATAACTACGGATTTAGAAGCAATTGTTAATGATCCAGCAGTAGATATAGTTGTAGAACTGATGGGGGGATTAGAACCCGCACGCACACTCATCTTGACAGCTATTAAAAATGGTAAGCACGTAGTTACTGCCAATAAAGCCGTAATTTCTCGATTTGGTGGCGAAATATTCACCGCTGCTAATCAAGCGGGTGTCTATGTGCTGCTAGAAGCCGCCGTTGGTGGTGGTATTCCTGTAATTCAACCCCTGAAGCAATCTTTAAGCGTTAATCGCATTAACGCTATCATGGGTATTGTCAATGGTACAACCAACTACATCCTCACCAAGATGCAAACAGAAGGGAGTGAATTTGATGATGTCTTAGCAGATGCTCAGAGGTTGGGTTATGCTGAAGCTGACCCGACAGCGGATGTTGATGGTTTGGATGCCGGAGATAAGATTGCTATTTTGGCATCTTTAGGATTTGATGGCCGAATTAATCGAGATGATGTTTATTGCGAAGGTATTCGCCAAGTTACAAAAACAGATATTGCATACAGCGCTAAATTAGGATTTGTGATTAAATTATTGGGGATAGCTCAACACTTAGATCAAGATAATTCCCGACTTTCCGTGAGAGTTCATCCTACCCTAGTTCCCCAAACCCATCCTTTAGCTAGTATTAACGGTGTTTACAATGCCATTCTTGTGGAAGGAGAACCTATAGGACAGGTGATGTTATTCGGTCCTGGGGCTGGGGCTGGGGCTACCGCTAGTGCTGTATCATCGGATATCTTGAATCTTGTCGCTACTCTGAAAACTAATACAGCTAAACCAAATCCTCTCCTCGCTTGTAGACATCAACATTACTCGCAAATTACCCCCATTTCCGAGTTAGTAACCCGGTTTTATGCCCGTTTCCTCAGCAAAGACCAAGCGGGAGTCATTGGTAGACTGGGAACTTGTTTTGGTAATTATGGCGTGAGTTTAGAATCAGTCGTCCAAACTGGTTTTCAGGGAGAACTAGCAGAAATTGTTGTTGTTACCCACACTGTCCGGGAAGGGGACTTTAGAGAAGCTTTGGCAGAAATTCAAGCAATGGAATCAATAGATAGTATTCCTAGCGTGTTGCGAGTGCTTTGAAGCACGAAAACATCCTCGGCTTCTTGAAGAAGTCGGGGATTTGTTATTCTATTCTTAATTAACAACAAGATAGTTCTTCCTTATCAAGTTTACCATAGCATATTTAAAATTGTTTGTCAATACTATAAATCTCTTTTTTCGGTTGGCGTTTTTGCGTTTTTTAGCGAAACATCATCACCCCATGATGTATACGTAACACGGCTTAATAATTTGATTCTAAACGTAGGGGTAAAGCAAGAGCTTCATTGGTGTCAACTTAAGCTCAAATCCCTACCACATCTCGTTCCTAGTAGTTCGTCAAATTTATTTTGACGGGTAATAATCCGAAAAAACTTTTGTTCTTCCCTCCCCTACCTCCCCTACCTCCCCTACCTCCCCTACCCCCCTACCTCTCTTCTCCCCCTACTTGCCTTCACCCGTCATTTTCGGGTTGACAGACTACTAGTCTCTGACTAGGAATGCAGTTAATGAGGCTCTGCCTCTAATATTATTGAAGGCAGAGCCTTCTAGAATTCATTCCCAGTCAGAGACTGGGAATGAGATGAATTGAGTTCTTTGCGGGATAGAGGTTTTACGTTAAGTTGACACCAATGAGCAGTGCTAAACCCCTACAAATCTAGGTTTTTCGTAATTTTGTAAAAGTCCATGTCTCAACCGTGTTTAGTATAAATCAGGAAGACAGAGAATTGATTCCCTGTCTTCTAGCTAAAGTTCGTTTTAATTGAACAAGAAATTACCACCAAAGAGGTTGACTGTTCTTTGTATGATAAAAAAGTCCAGCTTCTAGCCGTTGTAAAAAAGAAAAAAGATACCCGATTTCTTTAAAGAGTCGGGTATCTAAGATGATCTAAATTTGTGAGTTAAGATTTAGAAGTGTGCTTACCCACAACTTGGGATTTGAGGGTGGTAATTTCTTCAGATAACTCCTGTCTGCTAGAAGCTTTGAGTAAATAGCGATAAACAAACCACACAGAATAACCAATGCCAATTAATTCAAAGGTAGGTGCTACTAAAGGAACATCATTAAGAGCATCTAATACAGCCAATAGTACCTTAACTGTGATTACTCCTGTCACTACTAAGCCAATACTAACAATTGGCTGCTGATATTGACCAAAGAATTTACCTACATAGTCTGGTAATGTCCCCAAAAAACCAGAAATTCGTTGTCCATATTTCAGCCATTGTTCTTGAGACTGCATAGGAGGTTGAAGTTTGGTCAAATTCCCGGTTTGAGTGTTAATTTCGGGTATGGTTGTTTCTTTAGACTGGGTTTCTTTAAATTCTGGTTCTTGCATTTTTGTTTCCATGATTTTGAAAGTTGAGTTTCTTACCTAGATATTTACAACCAAAAGGCTGTTAACCGGCACTTTCCCTCGCTAATCAGAGTGAGAGATTAGAGATTATTGGTTTATCTTACATCTAGAGTTCTTCACAAGTGTCAGTAACCCAGCCCTAAAGGGACTGAGCTTGCAAGAGTAATCAAGCAAGCCGTACTGACCAGACCACCCTAAGCGTTGTCGAAGGGTAGCCGTTATTTGAGTCACGACACCCACCGAATGCGTTGCCAGTTCCCTGCTCTGTCGCTTGTGATTAAACAGTTCTAAGGTCACTGGAACAGTGTTGCAAGCCCAACAAGCTCTTATAACAGGTCTAGGCTAACATTACCCCAGAAATGGGAGTTGGTTTCCAGATTCCAATCAAAAATCTGGTTTCAATTTTAATATCCACAGCGGTTAAAACCGTGGTCAGTGAGCTTGCGATGCCCTGAGCCTGTCAAAGGTCGAACTGCTCGTGTCGTGGCTGGTGAGCTGCGTCGAACCATCCCTCTCAGGGCTAAAGCCACGCTCGTTTCCCACTTACCGGGTATTCTTATGATAAAACTTTACACAAAATCCAGTAACATGAAGTTGCTAGTTATGGAACAGGCAAGGATAAAACTAAATAATCTAATACTATATCAAATTTTCTCAAAGTTTAGCAATTTAAGTAAATTTTTATCATTTTTGCCCCATTATGCTGCTTTTGTTTGATTCTTTGTACTGAGTTCGACGTTGACAGAATAACCCGATAACAAATTGTCCTTTTCATCATTGTTGTAGTTTATGACCACAAATATTGATTTTCTTGCTCACCTTAATCCTAGTCAACGTCAAGCAGTCGAACACTACTGCGGACCATTGTTAGTGGTGGCTGGTGCTGGTTCTGGGAAAACCCGGGCGCTGACTTACCGCATTGCCAATTTAATTATAAAACATCGTGTTAATCCTGAAAATATCCTCGCGGTGACATTTACCAATAAAGCTGCTAGGGAAATGAAGGAAAGAATTCAAAGGATATTTACTGAACAATTAGCAATATCACAACATGGTAAAAAGTTTGATTTACTGACAGAATATGAACAAAGCTTACTAAAAACACAGGTTTACCGCACTACTATTAAAGATATGTGGTGTGGAACTTTTCACAGTTTATTCTCGCGGATTCTGCGCTGGGATATCGAAAAATATCAAGATGAAAAAGGTAGAAAATGGAATAAGAACTTTTCTATCTTTGATGAATCGGATGTCCAAAGTGTGATTAAAGAAATTGTCACCAAAGATTTAAATTTAGATAGTAAAAAATTTGAACCTAAATCTATTCGCTATGCTATTAGTAACGCCAAAAATCAAGGACTTTCTCCCCAACAATTTGAAAGTGAACAACCAGACTATCGGGGTAGAGTTATTACTGATGTTTATAATCGCTATCAAGATAAACTTGCCCAAAATAACGCTTTAGATTTTGATGATTTAATTTTAATTCCTACCCGATTATTTCAACAAAATGAGCAAGTTTTAGCTTATTGGCATCAAAAATTCTCTCATATTCTAGTTGATGAATATCAAGATACCAACCGGACTCAATATGATCTAATTCAGCTTTTGGTGACAAATGGAGAAACCCGTAAAAGTGAATGGAAATGGCAAAATCGCTCTGTGTTTGTGGTTGGTGATGCTGACCAGTCAATTTATAGTTTTAGAATGGCAGATTTTACCATTTTGCTAGAATTTCAGGAAAATTTTGGGGATGGTTTAGCAGATGATGATACTCGTTCTATGGTGAAATTAGAAGAAAATTATCGTTCATGTGAAAATATTCTCCAAGCGGCTAATGAATTAATTGAAAATAATACTCAACGGATTGATAAAATCCTCAAAGCGACAAGAGAACCAGGGGAAGAAATTTATTGTCATAAAGCTGATGAAGAAATGGCAGAAGCAGCTTTTGTGATTAACCAAATTAGAAATTTAGAACATCAACACCCGGAATTAAATTGGGGTAACTTTGCAATTTTATATCGAACAAATGCCCAATCTCGACCTTTTGAAGAATTATTAGTAAAATATCAAATTCCTTATACGGTTGTGGGAGGCATGAAATTTTACGATCGCAAAGAAATTAAAGATGCTGTGGCATATTTAAGGGCGATTAATAACCCAGCGGATACTGTCAGTTTATTACGAGTTATCAACACACCTCGGCGGGGAATTGGTAAATCTACTGTTGATGCTTTGGTGAATGCTTCCCAGCAATTAGGAACAACTTTATGGGAAATATTAAGTGATGAAACATCTGTAAATACTTTAGCAGGACGTTCGGCGAAAGCTGTGAATAATTTCGCCGCCATGATTCAAAATCGTCAAGAACAAATCAAAGTTGTTCCCGGTTCGGAAATTTTACAAGGGGTTTTAGAGGATTCTGGCTATATTAAGGAATTGCAAGATCAGGCTACAGATGAAGCTGATAATAGAATTAGTAACGTCAATGAATTATATAATGCTATGCTGCAATTTCAAGAAGAAAATGCTGGAGAAGATATTTCTTTACAGGCATTTTTGCAAAGTGCGGCTTTGAGTTCTGATTTAGATAATTTAAAAGAGGGACAAACAGCGGTTTCTTTAATGACTTTACACGCTTCTAAGGGGTTGGAGTTTCCTGTTGTCTTTTTGGTGGGATTAGAACAGGGACTTTTTCCGGGTTATCGTTCTTTACAAGATCCTTCATTGTTAGAAGAGGAACGGCGTTTGTGTTATGTGGGAATTACCCGCGCTCAAGAACGGTTGTTTCTATCTCATGCCAGAGAAAGACGTTTATATGGGTCCAGAGAACCGGCAATGCGATCGCAATTTCTCGATGAAATCCCCGCAGAACTATTAACTACCCAAAATAAAGTTACCCGGAGTTCGACTAAAACCACTTCTGCAACCACTAGTAAACAAACCACTCCCGGAATTTGGCAAGTAGGTGACAGAGTATTACATAAGTCCTTCGGACTTGGGGAAATTACCCACGTTTTCGGAGAAGGAAATAAAGTTTCTGTAGCGATTAAATTCCTGAGTTTAGGACAAAAAATTGTAGACCCCAGAGTAGCCCAATTACAAAAAGTCTAACTTATCATAGAAACGTAGGGGCGCAGGGCCTGCGCCCATGAGAAATGTAGGCTGAAATGTTGGATTTATAACGTTGGGTTTCGTTCCTCAACTCAACCTACAAATTTTGTAACTGATTCAGACAGAATCCCCAATCATAAAAAACAAGTAGGGTGTGTTAGCAACAGCGTAACGCACCATAATCAAACACAAATAAAATCACTAAAAAACCCCAATCCCATCCTGTAAATCCTCAAATCCTGAAAATCCTGATTCAGCCCACATTCAGCAGGTGTTTTTTGAATTTTCGGAATTATCCATAACCCAATGATAACAAGGCTTTCAGACAATGACACGCAATTCTATATTAGAGCGATCGCCGATATACTTAAAGTTAGAATCAAGTTTATTGAGAATAATGTCAATAAATTAGTTGGTTTGAGATTAAATTCATTGAATACCTCCATGTATGGCAAAAAGCATAAAGTGGTTATTATGATTGGGTTTTAGCTGTTTTATGAAATTCTTTTTTTGACAAAATAACCTGCTGGGGAAAATATTTTGAGTATATTTACTCATGCTGAATGTGGGTTCAGACAAAATCCCCAACTAGCAACTTACATTATTAATTTCCAACCGCCAATTTCTTAATTATTCAATTGTTTAATTATTTAGCTCTAGTAACAACAGTAGTTTTGACTTCGAGAGGAGTAGGAACAGGAGTAGGAGTAGGAGTAGAAGTTGTTAAGTTACCATATAAATAAAGATCAACTTTTCTACCATCAGGATATATACAAGCATAAAAACCTTCACCAGATGATGCTGATGATGGTGATGGTGATGGTGATGGTGATATTGTACAAGGGTTGGGACTTGGACTTGAAGAGGGCGTAGGAAGAGGTGATGGATTCGTAATTGCATCAACTAAAAAATATTTAGAATCATCAGTAAATTGAGTAGGAATAGGACTAGGTGTAAGATTAGTTGGGTTAGGACAAGAATTAGGACTAGGAACAGGAGTAGTTAGGTTGGAATAGCGTTTAATTGATTTTGGTAATTGCCATAAACCAGAACTATCATAGGTATAGTAAACAACAGTATAGTTTTGGTTACTTGTACAAGGAACAGGAATTGTTAATTGTAAAACTCCTTTTGCACCTGGAGGTACGAGTGTAGCATCTGGAGCAGTAACACTCTTTGCCATTCTCACTTCATTGCTAATATAATCCAAAGCCCGATTCAAATTAGCACGTCTGTCGCTTTCTGATGCTGCTTTCTTGTTCTGATTGAGCATAGCCACAAGACCAACGCCAACTATACCCATAACAACAGTCATGATAGCTGTTGCTACTAATAACTCTATCAAAGTAAATCCCTCATTGCCACTGAGAGCAGATTGACGGGTTTTATAATTTTGAAGAAAAAATTGGATATTTTTTTTGATATCAAAAGTATTGTTTAACATATTTTTTAAGGAGTACAACTAGATGAATAAGTAGTACCACTAGCAGGATCAATATATTTGCCAGTGGCAATTAATCCTAATGGTTGGGAAATAACTATACATTTTTTACCTCCAGTATTGCTTTTATGTCGCAACACAATTGTTATAGGATTTGTTTCCGTCATATTACCAAGATAATCAAATGTCAAGCTAGAAACTACACCTGTTCCATCTTTATATATGTTCATGGAAACGTTATATAAAGTTCGCGTACCCATAGATAAACAGTTATCACTAGAACTACTAATAATAGGTTCACCGGAAGCGGAAACAGAAAAAGACAGGGTACAGTCTTTACCCCGACGCATAGCCCCTCTTTGTGCTTCTAATAGGGCATTTTCAGCATTAGTAACATCCTGAGTAACTTCATTCCTTTGATTTAAACCTATGAAACTAGGTGCAGAAATGGCAGCGAGAATGCCGACAAAAATCATGACCACCATTAATTCTAGTAAAGTAAATCCATCTTCATTGTGATGGGCATTGTAATGACGCATAAGGTATCACCTCTGTATAAGATTTGGCTACTGTATAAGCTGGTAATAAGGTACGAGGATAAGGGGGAGTAGGGGTAGTTTGAATATTCGGAGTAGAACTAGTACCTATTTGAACTAGATAATTTAGCTTTAAAATATTATAAGGAGCGTCAGTAGAAACATCTTGCTTCCTCAACAACCAATAATATTGACCTTTGACTTGCTTTGTAGCACTTGTAACAACATAATAAGCAGTTCCATCTGATGTTTTATAGTCTGAGTTTGGACTATTATCTATACCTGTGGCGGTAGTTGATAGAGAATTCATGAAATAAGTTGCCATACCGTTACTTGCAGAACCAGAAGAGGTAAGGTTACATGAGGTAAGGTTAAATACAGAAGTTGAAACAGGAACTTCTGTTTTTAAAGCTGGAGTCACAGTAATAGTATTACCACTAATAGTTGTTGTATAATTATTAGCATCAGCATCGTTAGAGAACAGAACTGTACTGGCAGCTAAACCGTTAGTAGAGTCTAGAGTTACAGTATTTGTATTCAAAGCAGCAGCAGTAGTGGCTTTAGGAAATGAATATTGGTCAGCAGCACTCTTGATTTTCTCCATATCTTGCTGAATCAAGCTGTTAGCAGTTGTGTACTGAATAGCTTTCTTTTTGAAAATGCTAGAAAGTACAAACATTTCTAACGCACCAGTAGTAAAAAAAAATATCATTAGCAGAGCAACTACTACTTCTATGAGGCTAAATCCTGCATCAGGATTATCTTTGAGGTTTTTCATATATACATAAATTCAGTTTTGTTTTGATAAAGTTTGGATAAAAAATGTGGGGTTGGGTATTTTCAATATGATTCAAAATATCCAATTTTAGTTACTGAACTCGATCTTTTTTCCAGCTACTAAAAGTATCAATTGTTGGTGGTAGGGTTGCTTTGCTTACACCTAAAGCGGCCAGAGTAGTCCAAGTAATTGTTGGGTCGTATTTAACAACAGTTTTATTACTATCTGAACTACAACTTGGTGCACCCCAGTTACTCGCCCATACATTACCATTAATTACAGGATCAGCGTTACCACCACCATCTATACCTACACTATACTTAGGTGCAAGAATAAAAGCGGATATAGTATTACTACCATTAAGACATATACTTTTAGTTGAATCGCCAGTTCCAAAAATATAGACATCTGAAGGATAACAATTAGAAACGCCAGTACAATTATGTGTTATGTCTGCACCTTTATTTATAGATCCTGTCAGAAAGATGACAACTTTTTCTCCGGGTGGAATTCTTATCTCGCTAGATATATTGCCAATTTGATATACATATACATTTGATTGACCACCATAAGTAGTTGCTGTAGCACTAGGACAGGTAGTTTTCGTCGCAGAACATGATGTGGCTGAAGGATTACCTAATTGAGTCACATTACCACCTGTAGTATTAATACTTGCTATAGTATTAATTCCAGTAGTAGGTATTGGTGGAGTTGAGGGGATACTACCAACAGTGTTTCTCACCTTATTAATGCTAGTATTCAGAATATTCTTGCTTGTTATTAAGTCCATTTGAGTGCTATTTGTTGTACATTTGTTTACCAGAACATCACCATCTACTTTCTGATTATTATTACCAGCTATGGAAGTATTTCCAGTCCATAATGCTGATGGTACTGGAATATTAGAATCAGTATATTTTACTGGAATTACCACCTGTAATCTGGCAGTGGATGTACTAGTAGTTTGAGTAGCCGTATTGCCACTTCCTGAAACCCTTACTCGTCCTTCAACAGTTAGTGTACCGTTTCCTAATACTGGATTTTCTGCTGTGGGATTGGTGTTATTAGAAGATTGATATTGATAAGAAACTAATCTGTATTGACCTAGAGTGAGGTCAGGATTAGTAGTAGCAGGATCAATGTTTCTCCATATATTTTTTGAAGCGTCAGTAATAGCAGAAATATCAACATTTTGGAAAGAACACGAATTATAATCAGAAGCTTTGTCTATGATAGGCCAGGTAACAGGAGTAGTTGTTGTTGTATCCAGACAGCTACCGGAACTATTATAATTAGTAGAAGTGCTACAAGCATTATATTTAGCAAGAATCCTACCATTATTTATTAGCTGTTGATAACGAGTAACACCTACTTCTGCCGCTGATAAGGCACGAGATGTACTTCTTTGAGTTGAACTAAGAGCCACATCACTTTGTGACCTAAGTGCCATAGTTAACCCAATTATCATCATCACCAAGCCAACTCCCACAGCAATTACCGAAGCAAAACCTTCTTCGCCTGTGTGCCGAATTAAAGCCAGTTTTAATCTAGGATTCATATTTCACCTCACCACTGATAACTATGCAATTAGAAAAAATAGAATTTTATTTGTTGGGTTTCGCAGTCAACCTACATTTCCTTAACTGACAAGATTAACCCTGATTTTCATCCTGTCCATTTTTTAATCTTGGATACTATCTCGACTATGGCTACGCCACACAAGCTATACCCGCATTTCTCACAAACAATGGGATTACTAGGTCGCGTTTAGCGATCGCAATCTATATAATCCTTATAGAGAAACGGTTTCGGGCATTTTTCACGAGGTTGATTTTTGATGCAGTGTGAAAACCCATAATCCAGATTTTATCAGGGTTTGAGGATTTTGGTGAGAAATCAGGGTATACCGCAATAACCACCTGATTCTGACAATCACCCACCCATAAGCTCACTTTCTGATTGGGTAAATTACCAAGAGGAGGTTAGGAACGGGTTTAAATTATAACTGTACTTAATAGGGAATCACTATCACTATAATATATCATAGCTATTAGTAGTGATACTGATGAAACTACTGAATCTGATCAAAATTTCCAGAAAATTCTAGGACTTACGCACGCTCACTAACTTACCATCATATGAATGAACGAAATTGCGTCGTTTTCGGCTTTGGGAATAACTTATTGAGTAGGGTGCGTCAGATAGAGGAAATCTGTTTTTTACCAAATTACTGGGTCTGACGCACCCTACAAGAGATAAAATCCACATTACATATTTAGAAAACCTTGTCAATGCGTAAGCCCTAAATTCTTATTTTTATCTCGTTCCTAGTAGAGATCTCCAAAAATTAAAGATACTTGACCTGAAAACCCTGTAGAGACGTTCCATGGAACGTCTCTACAATCTTTTTTGCAGATGTCTAGTGAACACCAAAAAATAAATTACCCAATTTTGTGGGATGGGCATCCTGCCCGTTCTTGATGATTAGCGGGCTTTTCGTCCCGCACCACAAGAAATTTTTGGGTATTTTTTTAATTGGAAGACTTCCAAGAAATAAATTATCCTGATTAACGAACCACGGAGGCGCAGAGGACACAGAGGAATAAGGGTTTGAGTTCCCTGTTCCCTCTCTCAACGAGTGAATTTAATTTTGTCCGACTACTTATTTTTGTTACAGTCAAGCGTCAATATCCTCCATTTCTTAATACTTCAGATAGATATATAAGCAAGGGATCATTAATATAGTAAGGGTCAGAAAGTTTATGCCCATCATGTAGGTGTTAAGACAGTTATCAGGTATGTATCGCAAACGTCAGTTATCAAAAATCTTCACCAAATTGATTCGGCGGTTTTTGACCCACTCAAAAAAACAAATTATTTGGTTACTGTGGACTACTTTCGGTACTCGGAAACAATGGAAAGTAACAACCGCAGGTTTCGTATTACCGACAGTGGCAATGGTCTCAATGGTAGTAGTATTATTGACCACTACTATTATGTTACGTTCCTTTGACCGAGCCAAAAATGCTAGTAATGTCCGCATTAACGAAATTGTACTTAGTGCTGCTATTCCAGCAATTGATCGCAGTCGGGCTAAAATCAACAAACTCTTTGAAGATATATCATTACCAAAAATCACCCCCACAGACGCAGAATTATATAAAGTTCTTGATGACATAAACAATATAGACAACATTAATAAATACACCTTTGCAGACGAAACCAAACTGCAAATAAGTTTTGATATTAGTGGCAATAGTCTAATTGAGCAACCTACTACAAATACATCATTATATGATAACGAAACAGTAAATACAGCCTGGAAATTTCCTGTTGATACTGACAATAATGGGAAATTTGATAGTTACACTCTCTATGGCATTTTATTTAGAACTCCCAGAAATATTAGTGGTAAATATGCCCGCGCGAGAAACCGCTTGGAAGCCAGAACTTCACCAATGATCAAAGGAATTTTAGATACTAATTGCACCACAAATAACAACCCAATATTGGTCGGTAATACAGGTTGGATTAAACAAAATAATGAGCTAAAAAAATCCTTTTTTGTTTATACAGTTACAGTACCAATTATAACTTTGCCTAGTGATACTACCAATTATGAGAAATATCAAGGCAGTAAAGGTTTTGCCGCCCTAGAATATCAACAAGACCGCATCCAAATACCACCCAGTAACATTGCTATTTATAACGATGATCTAGAAATTAATCCCGATACAGCCCTAAATCTTAATGGTGGAATATTTACTAATAGTAATTTTTTAACAGGTGGTTCTGGTCAAGTTCAATTATATCAAATCAGTAGTAAAGAATCCTGTTATTACAAATCTAAAAATTCTAAAATTATCGTCGGTGGAAATTTAGGAGCAGGTGGTTTTAAAAGTGCAGGAACTACCACAACTAAAGTTGATTTATTCAAAGGTACCACTACTAATCCTGCTGCTTCTACATGGGAGGCATCTGTTACTAACAGTTCTAGTAACCTCATGTACAATAACCTCGCTTATATAAATCGGATTAATAAACTGATTGCTAGTCAACTTGCTAATGCTATTAGTAGTGATCCATCCGAAGTGAAAACAGGTATTGAAAATAAAAAACAAGATTTAGGTTTATCCAGTTTCACAACAGCGGAATTTGATGCAATTCGTCGTCAACAATTACAGCTTTATTTCCAAAAACGGACTCGTCGCGTACCTTATCAAGAGGTTAATTTTGCCAGTACAGAGACATTTCCTGCTAATGTACTTCAAGGTAGTGGTGATAAATTGCGTCCCATTGATAAATGGATGTATGCCACAGATCCCAGTGATGGTAAAATAGGGACAGGTTACAGCACATTAACCTTGAATACTACAGGTACATCTCTACAACCACAAGCTACAGAACCACAGGCACTTAAAAATGCTGGTGGTATAGAAACTACGTTAGGTGACAGAGTTATAGTTAGCAATAACTTATCGGAAATCTGGTGGGATACAACCGCAGCAACATCTTCAGGAAATAATGTTCCTGAACAATGGTGGAATACAAGTAACAACCCCAAGGGATTTTTAGGGAATAGTATTACCCATGCACAAGAAATTAGTGGGATTAAATGGAATGCAGGGGATACAACTAAAACTCGGACAAGACAATCTTTTGTCCAAACAGAACCATTAGCAAATTTAGCAGATACAGGTAGAGATGGTGCATGGGAATTAGACGCAGCTAAAATTCCCAAAGATATTACAGAACCGGTGGGTGGTTTGCGAGTTGTTACAGGTGCAGGAGTATATCTGAGTGCAGCCGATACTACAACTACCGTCAACAGCACAGTTAAAGAAATATGGTCAGATACTATGCCAGTTCCTGGGACTGCACCAACGACAAAAACCATTGCACCATACTATCTATATGATTCTTCCATTACATATAAATGGCGTGAGATTACCAATGCTAATACACCATATTTGAAAATGCGGGCTACAGCAGTATATCATTACAAATCTGCTAACTATAACGCTAAAATACCCACTCCTATAGCTTGTGTGAGTAGTTTTTATGTTCCTACCAACAGCACTACTGCCAAAAATCTCACAGGACTACCTTGGAATGTTGCCACGGGTGGACTATCCAATAATGGCATAGTTTATCCTGCACCTACATCTACTAAAGGTGAGAGTCATTATGCTAAAGTCTTAAACTATCTATCTCAATTAACTTATCCCAATGGGCGATTAATAGATGATGGCTTACTGGTCAAAGCATTAGCAAAAACAGCAAACCGGACTATTTCTGAACAGTCTACTATTGATGCTCAAATCTGCGCCCTACAAATTCTCGATGGTACTATTAGTCCCAGTAATTCCGTCATTCCTCATGGTGCAATTTATGAAACATCATTATTGGACTCCAGGGAAATTGTCCGTAATAGTTCATCTAATAATACAACCTATGATTATCCCATCATAGACAGACAACCTTTAGAAATTCGGGCTACTGTGTTAGACCTTAACCAATTGCGAACAAAAACCATTGGTACTTCCTCACCATCGCAAGAATACTTGTTACCTAGTAGTGGTATTATCTACGCAACTCGTAATGATGCTTTGCTAGATGCGTCTGGTACATCAGGCATACAAACAGACGCGCAAAAATTAGTAAGTCCTGTTGACCATATTCTTGATTCTACTCGTCGTCCCAATGCAATTATGCTCATCAATGGAAGCAAACTAGGACGGGGAACAACAAATACTTACCGAGAAGAAGAAAAAGGTTTAATTTTAGCCAGTAATTTGCCCGTATACATTAAAGGTAACTTTAATCTCCATACTCAAGAGGAATTTACACAAACTCTAGCAAATGACTGGAATAATTTTTACACTCGTACTAGCACCAACCTTAATCCTAACTTTGCTTGTCGTTCTGGTAATCCTCAACTACCCAATTGTCCTACTGGGGATGAATGGCGACCCGCAACAGTCTTAGGTGATGCTGTTACCTTGCTTTCTGGCAACTTTAGAGAAGGTTTTCGTGATGAAGGAGATTATGACTGGAATAATAGTCTAGTTGGTACACCAGCGCCAGGGTTTTCCGCAGTTAATTTCTTTGGTGCAAATGGTAAATGGGCTGATATAAATAATTCTGGTTTTCCTAAAGACTTTGATACAGCCACAACAGGATACCAAGGTAGTTCCTATGTAAATAACTTTGTCACACCATTGGTGAGGATGATACCAGCCAGACAGTATGCTTATGAAATTTGTAGTTCAGCAGTGAAAGACGAATGTTTTTGTAGTGCAACGGATACCACTGCTCAATGCGCTGTCAAAACTAAACGCTGGACAATAAATAATGTTGCTTTCAATGGATATAACAGTTCTAGCGGAAATTCAAATGGTTGGGAAGCATTACCATTTAAGCGGCTGGCTTTGAAACGTGATTTAACTACCACTTTGCTAACTACTCCTCTAACTATCTACGGAATTCCTGCCAGTGGCAATAAACTAGCAGAATATCCAGTAGGTGGCACAACCTCACCAGCACTAGCCCTAGACTCCAGTGGTAATCAATTTCTTGTTCCTTGGTTACTACCCAATAGTAGTAATGTATTTGAACCAGTTTTACAAATTCAAAAACCCTTTGCCACTGAAACTGACTCTACTAACACTACAGTCATAAGTAGTGTAAATGATACATTAAAAACACCAAAAGAGAGTCAAGATAGTAAGAACTGGTTGCAACCAGTATTAGCAGACACTACTTTTAACTTGAATGTCGCCGCAGGAGATAGTCCCGCCCGGCCAACAGAAGATAATGGTGGTTTACAAAACTTTACCCGGTTTATGGAGAATTGGGCATCTTCTCATGGTCAAAAAACAGCAAAGATTTCTGGTTCTTTTATCCAGTTGAAAAAAAGCACTTATGCTACGGGAACATATAACATCAATGTGGGAGCAAGTAGCATTATATATGCTATTGTGATTGATAGTGGTGCAACTACAGGTTATCTTCCTCCTAGGAGAAATTGGAGTTATGATGTCGCGCTTTTATCCCAATCTCCCGACAGATTCGCTAGTAAATTGGTACTCACATCACCTGATTTACCAGATGAGTATTTCCGGGAAGTTGGCAAAGATGATAAATGGGTAGAGACTTTGTTATGTGCTAAAACGACCAATTCCGGTACTCCCTACGCCCTAGCTCAAAATCAGCGCCCTTCTACCTGTAAATGATGAAACCCAAATCACAATCCAAAACATTATTTTACCGTGATTCCGGATTTACAATTATTGAATCACTCATAGCTATGGTTGTAGTTAGTATTCTCCTAGTATCTATTACCCCTATCTTAGTCCTGTCAACAGCTATTCGTGTTCAATCCCGGCGCGTAGAAAAAGCAACTCAGGCTGCAAATACTTTTATTGATGGTATTAAAACTGGTTCAATTGTTACGGGTTCAAGTACAGCACCAAGTAAAAAAATTACTTTAGACCCGACAACGCTCAGAACTTCCGCAGATTATTTAATTGGTATCACACAAATGCCAGTTCCTAAAAGCAAAAGCGATGTAGATGTAAACTTGTATCTCTTGAAAGAAGATGGAAATACTTGTATAGCCAGTGATTCAGCTTGTCAACCAGACCATACAAATCTATTCAACGAGTTTTATGTTCAAGCTATGCCCATAATCGTTAATGGTATTCATCCAAAAACCAGTGGTTATCGTCTAGCCGTTCGGGTTTATCGCTCAGATGTTGATTTTAGTAAGCCTCTTTTAGCTAGTACAAGTAATGCCAAAAAAGTAGCTTCATCTGTTGTGTCTGGTATAGGTAATCAGCAAACACCATTAATAGAAAGAACTGTTGATATTGCCCACAGTAATACTACATTTCAGGCTCTATGTTACCGTCTTGGACTGGGAAAAGATCAGGATGGTAATAATCAATTTTGTCAATAAATTGCGGCTCTACCGTTCCCTTTATGTAAGAGGATGTTTGAAAGGTTTTTAATGTATAAATAAACCCCTTTGGTAAACCTCTCCAGTATTAAATGTTATTCCTTTTCCCTCTCCTAAGAGGAGAGGTTTTGAAACCCCCCATTCCAGCTAAAAAAAGTTTTTTCCTTTTCCTTCTCCTTTTACAGCAATTCTCGTTCTCATGAAATAGAATGGAGGGCGCAGGCCCTGCGCCCCTACGGGTTTGGCGATAAAAAACTGTACCTCATAACATCAGGAAGCGCTGTAGTCATTGCGA
>NZ_VILC01000079.1:0-15414 GCF_009712065.1 Aphanizomenon sp. UHCC 0183
AAAATAAATACTAAATTATGCGTAGCACCTGTCACCTGTCACCTGTCACCTGTCACCTGTTATATATTTTCTTTTTGTACATCGGCTTGTGTGTACACCGTACACCTTTTACAAAAAATCCAAGTTCACCACAAAACTCAACATATTTGTGTTACCCTAGTACAGTTGTCTAAAATCCGCACATCTGGGAATTCGGGTGTTTCTTAAATTGAGAAATACACCTAGATGGAGGTTTAACCCGAATAGGAGTAACAAAATATGCCAGTAGTTTCCTTGGCTCAAATGATGGAGTCAGGCGTTCACTTTGGTCATCAGACCAGACGTTGGAACCCCAAAATGGCTCCTTATATCTACACCTCTCGAAATGGTGTACATATCATTGACTTGGTACAAACAGCCCAGTTGATGGATAACGCGTATAACTATATGCGAACCCAGTCAGAGCAAGGTAAAAAATTCCTGTTTGTTGGCACTAAGCGCCAAGCAGCCGGAATTATTGCCCAAGAAGCACTCCGTTGCGGTTCTCACTACATTAACCAACGTTGGTTGGGTGGAATGCTCACCAACTGGGCAACCATTAAAACCAGAGCCGAGCGTCTCAAAGATTTAGAACGGAGAGAAGAGAGCGGCGCACTGGATTTATTACCCAAGAAAGAAGCCTCCATGCTGCGTCGGGAAATGACGAAGCTACAAAAATATTTGGGCGGCATTAAAAATATGCGGAAAGTTCCCGATATCGTGGTTATTGTTGACCAGAAGCGGGAATATAACGCAGTTCAAGAATGCGAAAAATTGGGGATTCCGATTGTGTCCATGTTGGATACCAACTGTGACCCAGACGTTGTAGATATTCCGATCCCAGCCAACGACGACGCAATTAGATCAATTAAGCTAATTGTCGGTAAATTAGCAGATGCTATCTATGAAGGTCGTCATGGTCAGCTAGAAGCAGAAGAAGACTACGATGATTACGCTGACGAAGACTATGAATATGATGAAAGTGATAGCACTGAGTCAGAAGACGAAGCATAAGCATCTGTGATCGGGATTAAGGCGTACCAAAGAATAAATTAGCCAATTTTTTAGTAGTCTGGCAAATAAGTAGGGGTTTGGCAGTGCTAAACCCCTAAATCTATACTAAAGATTGGGGTATTTTTTTGATTGGAAGTCTCTTAAATGATTTTCAAATGAGTCCTGATAGTCTGATAATCTTGAATAATATTTGTATCTGTCAAGTTAAGAATTGAGGCAATATGGCGGAAATATCTGCAAAACTCGTCCAGGAGCTACGCCAAAAAACCGGTGCTGGCATGATGGACTGCAAAAAGGCACTGAAGGAAAATGAAGGTGATGTCGAGGCGGCTACAACTTGGCTACGGCAAAAAGGTATTGCTAAAGCTGATAAAGGAAGCGCTCGCATTGCCGCAGAAGGTCTAGTAGACACCTACATTCGACCTGATGGACAAGTCGGTGTACTAATAGAGGTAAACTGTCAAACAGACTTTGTTGCCCGCAATGAAGCTTTCAAAGCCTTAGTTAAGAACCTGGCAAAACAAGCTGCAAATGCTGATACTGTTGAGTCTTTATTGGCTCAACCCTATACTGAAAAGTCCAGTGTTACTGTTGATGAATTCATCAAAGAAACAATTGCAACTCTTGGTGAAAATATTCAAGTCCGGCGCTTTGTGAATTTCTCTCTTACCACTGACAAACCAGGAATAGTAGATAGCTATATTCATACTGGTGGTCGTGTTGGTGTACTATTAGAATTAAATTCTCAAACCGATGCACCGGCTACCCAGGAAGAGTTCCAAAACTTGGCACGGAATGCTGCAATGCAAGTTGCCGCTTGTCCTAACGTCGAGTACGTTAACATAGACCAAATTCCTGTCGAAGTTGTCACCAAAGAAAAAGACATCGAAATGGGTAAGGACGACTTGGGTAATAAGCCAGAGAACATCAAAGAAAAGATTGTTCAAGGTAGAATTGAAAAACGTCTTAAAGAAATGACTTTACTAGATCAACCTTTTATCCGTGATCAAAGTATTTCGGTAGAAGACTTGGTGAAGCAAGTAGAAAAAATAGTTGGTGAGGGAATTCAAGTCAGTCGCTTTGTGCGTTATGTACTCGGTGAAGGTATTGAAAGGAAAGAAATGAGCTTTGCTGATGAAGTTGCTGCCCAAATTGGTGCTAAGTAATTTTGTTCTTAGAGGGTGTTTGAAAAGTTATGGTTGATGTATCAAATATTTTTTACCCCACCCTAACCCTCCCCTTGTAAAGGGGAGGGAACTGGATTTTTATTGTTTCCCCCCTTTACAAGGGGGGACTAAGGGGGGTAGCAATGTGATGAAAATTACGGAATACCACTTTTCAAACATCCTCTTAGAGACTTCTAAATAAAAAAATGTCCCAAAATGTCTTGTGGTGCAAGCATCTTGACTGCTAATAATACAAGGACGGGCAGGATGCCCATCCCACAAGATTGGATACCTTTCGCGGAGGTTTATTAGTGCTTATTGGTGTCAACTTAAGGTAACAAATAACACGCTGTCCTGTGCTTTATATGATGATTATTTATTCAAAATTCTGTATATTTGTACTATATAAAGCAACTGACAACTAACCAGCTTAAACTTATGGCGAGAGCAATTGAACGGATAGAAAAAGATATTACTGACTTAAAAGAGGCGATTAGTGCGATCGCTTACGAACTCAATTTAGCCTATGCTAGATATATACATATACTGGGTTCAGCCTTACAAAAACAATTGATTTTAGCTAGTTATTACCTGTGTACCCAGGGATATCCTGATGAATTTCTGAACTTATCACTAAATCAGCGGCAAAAATTACAACAAGGCATTCGTAAGTTCAGTCAACAAGCCGCTAAAGAATTAATTAATTATATTCAACCCCCAAAAGTTACCCAGACGGAAGCAGTTGTAGAAACTGAAGAAAAAGAGAAAATCGAAGAAGAGAACGAAGAAAACGAACCACAACCTAAAGCCTTAGATCCTTCTAACCCTGTAGAACTAGTTGAATGGCAACAAGATTTAGAAGAAGCAATTCAAGAAACTTTGAAAAAAGTCTCACAAGCAGTTAATATCTTAATCCAGAAAACCGGAGTCCTACCCAAAAAACTACCAGAACCGATTTTAGTCGCTGCCACCGCTGCTGCTGCTTCCTCAGAGGGTTCTAGTAATATGATACCTAGCCCTCCCAATCTATTAAACTTAGTGATAGAAATTAGTGATGAGGAAGATTCCGAAGATTCTAGCCTGACTCAGATTATGGCTATTCACTTACGACTAGGAGAAATAGAATTTGCTGAAGCGACACTATTGGCAGAACGCAAAGCAATTCGCAATATTTTAATGCAATTGAATAAACTAGGACGAGAATATCAAAAAAGGCAACGAGAACTTAAAATTGCTGAAGCCGAAGCCGCTTGGCGTGCCAGTTGGTTTGAAGATTAAGTAGGTGGGCAGGGGAATTAAAAACGCAAAATTAAAGATTAATAACTATATAGTTTATTGAAAAATCTATCTCTCAAAACTCTATACTCTCTTAGAGGATGTTTGAAAAGTGGTATTCCGTAATTTTCATCACATTGCTACCCCCCTTAGTCCCCCCTTGTAAAGGGGGGAAACAATAAAAATCCAGTTCCCTCCCCTTTACAAGGGGAGGGTTAGGGTGGGGTAAAAAATATTTGATACATCAACCATAACTTTCCAAACACCCTCTTAACAACTGACAACTGACAACTGACTAATGATTAATGACTAATGACTAATGAAACACCCGATTGGATAAGATTAAATAAAGCCTTAGCGTTTGAGGCAGAAAAAGGCTTTATAGATTTAATAGGTAAGCAGTATCGCTTTAGTGAATTTCTGTGTTTGACTTTTGGTAATTTCCCAACTGCCTTACCACCAAAAGAAAGACCCCGCTGGCATCAAGTAGGAATGGAATTTGCCAACTATCCAAATTTAACATTACCAGAAAGACAACACTTAGTAGCAGAAATTAGAAGATATCTAAATCAACTTCAACAAGAACTAGAAACAGAAGAAACCAAAATAAATTACGAATCTAAAAACCAACATCCCACCACGCCAATTGTTGCCGAAATTAGTAAAAAATTAGCACCAACACTGGATAAAAAACTTAGAGATTTACCAGAAATTGGCATTAAAAAATCTGATAGTTTAGCGCGGTTGGATTTACATACTGTTCGGGATTTATTGTTTTATTATCCTCGTGATCATATTGATTATGCCCGTCAGGTGAATATTAGTGAATTAGAAGGGGGGGAAACAGTAACTATCATAGCGACAGTTAAAAGATTTAACTTTTTCACCAGTCCTAAAAATAAGAAATTATCAATTTTAGAATTAATTTTAAAAGACAATACCGGACAAATTAAAGTTACCCGTTTTTACGCAGGTGCGCGTTTTAGCAGTCGTGGTTGGCAAGAAAGTTTAAAACGCAACTATCCTGTAGGTAGTATGTTAGCGGCTTGTGGATTAGTCAAAGGTGGTAAATATGGTTTAACTTTGGATAATCCAGAATTAGAAGTTTTGGCAAATCCAGGAGATACCATTGATTCTCTAACTATTGGGCGAGTTGTGCCTATTTATGCCCTGACTGAAGGAGTAATGGCTAATACAGTCAGACAGGCTGTAATGACGGCTTTAACAGCAGCAGTGAATTTAAAAGATCCTTTACCTAAAGGTTTACGAGAAAAATATGCTTTGATGGAATTGAAAGAGGCAATTCCTAATATTCATTTTCCCAAAGATAGTGACTCTTTAAAAATTGCCCGTCGTCGGTTAGTATTTGATGAATTTTTCTACTTACAACTTGGCTTACTGCAACGCCAAAAAAAAGCGCGAGAAATTCAAACCAGTGCCATACTTGCACCCACAGGCAAATTATTAGAACAATTCGACGAAATTCTCCCTTTTCAATTAACCGGCGCACAACAGAGAGTTGTAAATGAAATTCTCACCGATTTACAAAAACCTGTAGCTATGAATCGCTTAGTCCAGGGTGATGTTGGTTCAGGGAAAACTGTTGTTGCTGTTATTGCTATTTTAGCCGCAATTCAATCAGGTTATCAAGCGGCGTTAATGGCACCTACTGAAGTATTAGCAGAACAACATTATCGTAAATTAGTAAGTTGGTTTAATCTCCTCCATTTACCAGTTGAATTATTAACAGGTTCGACAAAAGTAGCAAAAAGAAGAGAAATTCATTCCCAATTAGAAACAGGTGAATTACCTTTATTGGTGGGAACACACGCCTTAATTCAAGATAAAGTTAATTTTCAACGTTTGGGTTTAGTTGTTATAGATGAACAGCATCGGTTTGGTGTACAACAAAGAGCAAAGTTACAGCAAAAAGGCGAACAACCTCATGTTTTAACGATGACGGCTACACCCATTCCTCGGACATTAGCATTAACTGTACATGGGGATTTAGATGTTAGTCAAATTGATGAATTACCACCAGGAAGACAACAAATTAAAACCACGATGTTAAGTGGACAACAACGTCCCCAAGCTTATGATTTAATCCGCCGAGAAGTTGCCCAAGGTAGACAAGTTTATATAGTTTTACCTTTGGTAGAAGAATCAGAAAAATTAGATTTGCGTTCGGCTGTAGATGAACATCAGAAGTTACAAGAAAGTGTGTTTCCTGATTTTCAAGTTGGGTTATTGCATGGACGCATGACTTCAGCCGAAAAAGAAGAAGCAATTAATAAATTTCGTGATAATGAAACTCAAATCATTGTTTCTACGACTGTGATTGAGGTGGGCGTGGATGTACCTAATGCCACCGTTATGCTGATTGAACACGCGGAAAGATTCGGTTTATCACAATTGCACCAATTGCGGGGGCGAGTGGGACGGGGTGCAGCGCAATCCTATTGTTTATTAATGAGTAGTACCAGAAGCCCTGATGCTCAACAACGTTTGAAGGTGTTGGAACAGTCCCAAGATGGGTTTTTTATCTCGGAAATGGATATGCGGTTTCGCGGTCCTGGGGAGGTGATGGGAACTCGTCAATCTGGTGTAGCAGATTTTACTTTAGCGAGTTTGGTGGAAGATGAGGACATTTTGCTGTTAGCGCGACAAGCAGCAGAAAAAGTGATTGATATGGATGCAAGTTTAGCGCGTTGGCCATTAATGCAGGATGAGTTAAGGTATAGGTATGAGCGGTTAATGGGGGGAGCAATTTTGACGTAATTGTCTTAGAGGATGTTTTATATTTGGGGAATTTCAAATTGTGTCCTTTCGGCTATTTTATAAGCTAATTTTTGAAAATCTTCATAAACATTTCTCACTACCTTAGTATGAGCGCCAATAGCACCATCAGCAGGTTTTAAGTAAAACATTGGTTTATGAGCTTCTCGAGCCATTGGCATCAAACTTTGGTAGTTTTTAAGTAAGGCTAAACAATTGGGATCGTTTTCGATAGAAATTATATTTTCACCAGGCTGATCTAAAACATCTTCTCTATAAACTGTGGGAATACGAGTAATCCAACGTTCATAAGCTTTGACTGGACGATCTAATCTAACTGAGTGCTGCAAAACAATATAACCAACAGGTTGCATTATTCCTTGGGGAAGTTGTAAATCCTTTGCTAAACTTTTTTTACCTGAAGAATTTGTTTTGGATAACCTTTCTTGCCACTCTGCACGCCAAGTTCTTAATGTGGGTCCAAGGTTACGCAAGCCTTGGAGAGAAAATAAATCTGGTGCAAGGGGAACAACAACATAGTCAGCAGCAATTAAGGCTGCACGATTTATTGCTCCTAAATTGGGTCCCAAATCCATCAATATTACATTTGCTTGGTGTTTAACGGCTGTTTGTTGGAGAATCCTCCAGAAAGCAGAAATTACGCGGAAAGCCCTTTCTTGTCCACCTCCACCAAGACAATTAGGCCACTGTGCTGAAAGCTCATCTTCAAAACCAGAAAGAGCTAAATCTCCAACTAAAAGAGCTAAGTTTTCAGATTCTTGGATATATTCTAAATGTGGATTATCAATATCACCAATACCTTTTAATAAGGGTTGTACACAATCAAAGACAGTTGTTGGTTCACTATTTACTAACCAAATTTGTTCCAAGCGTTCCTCATCTAAAAAAGCAGTAGTAAGGTTAGCTTGGGGGTCTAGATCAGCCGCAACTACTCGCAGTCCTAAATCTTGATACATCCATGCCAAGTGATAGACTAAGGAAGTTTTACCAACTCCTCCCTTGTTATTAAAGAAAGCAATAATCTTTGCATTCATGATTTTTTCTTCAGGGTTACTAAAACATGGGCATCTTCCACAGTAAATTCCAGAGGGGGATTACCATTTTTTAGAAGTTGCTGACGAGCAAGTTCAATTCCTAAACCAAATCTCTGCACATAACCAAGATTTTTCATTGCTTCAGCCAGATGAGGATTGCGATAGTCAGTTATCCCTGGTTGACCAAAATTTTGCCGATTTACCTGACCAAAAGGTCCACCAGGATTTTGAATTTCGATGCGGTCATTAAACCAGGTAATTCTGACTGGTGCATTTGTCCCTTCATAGGTACGGTGCATCACTGCATTTCTTCCTAATTGTTGTAAGGCAACTATGGGATAATCAGGTTGTTGTAACTCAATTGGTTGGGCTGTAATATCAGTAGCAACAGATATATTAACTTGAAAAATTTCGTCGAGCATCCGCAACAAATCTGGAAGCGCACCACCAATTTCTTTTTGATCTTTAATTGGATCAGTTAACTCAGTACCACCAATACGAAGAAATTGAATATAGGCACAGGGAACGAATTGTCTAGGGTCATTACCAATAACTAATACACCCAAAATAGTTGGTTTAGATAATGCATCAATTGTGGCAAACCGCATTGATTTGAGTTGTTGTTCAACTGAACGTTGATTTTCTTGCAAAACATCATTTGCTAAAGATGAGGGTAAATAAACTCGACGAAAAATTTCTAAATCGAGATCATTTAAACTTGCTGATGTTAAAGGTCTTAAATCAAAAGGTAAATCTTTGGAACGTCTTTTTTCAGATAATCGACGTTCTTCTTCTGCTGTTGCAGTAGCTCTGCGGGGACCTACTCTGATCCAAACTCGTCCCTTAAAACGTACAGGAGGAGCATCCGATGGTTCTACAATTACAACTGCCAGATCACATCCGCCAATATTGCGTTTTTGGACAATTGTTGATGGAAAAGGTAAAATGTTGCCATCATCCCGCATACCTGAAACTGTCAGCAGAAGTTTATCATCTATGGTCAGGTTTGCACAAGTTCCATTATCATTAACCCCAATAAATAAAACTCCTGATTTTTGATGATTGGGTAAATCGTTAGCAAATGCACAAATTGCTTCACAAAGTTTACCTCTATCGGATATTGAAGCCTTACGTTCCACTCGATCTGATTCCATATTATTTAGGAGAATTTCTAACTCCTGATCATTCATTGAGTTTCTCCTTATTCATAACTCGTTACTTTTTTATTGTGCATTAATATTATAGCCTCACTTCTTATTTCTTTTCTTTTTTTCCGTCTTTGCATGGGAAAAAATCATCCCACCGCTGGATATTGTGCTAATACCTGCTGTAAATATTGACCGGTATAAGAACGGGGATTTTTTGCCACTTCTTCTGGCGTTCCCGCAGCAATCAGTTCTCCGCCTTTATCTCCGCCTTCGGGTCCCAAATCTATGACCCAATCAGAACAACGAATTACATCTAAATTATGTTCAATAACCAAAATGGAATTGCCTTTATCTACTAATCTTTGGAGAACATCTAACAACTTATGGACATCATAAAAAGATAAACCTGTGGTTGGTTCATCTATTAAATAAAGTGTTTTTCCTGTGGCACGTCGAGATAATTCCGTGGCTAATTTCACCCGTTGGGCTTCTCCACCGGATAAGGTTGTGGCTGGTTGTCCTAATTGCACGTAACCCAAACCAACATCAAATAGAGTTTGTAATCTAGTTACGGCTTTGGGAATGTTTTGACAAAAATCTAATGCTTCTTCAACTGTCATATTCAAAACATCGGAAATTGATTTATCTTTATATTTAACTTGGAGAGTTTCCCGGTTATATCTCGCACCTTTGCAAATTTCACATTGGACATAAACATCAGGGAGAAAGTTCATTTCAATGACATTTACACCTTGTCCACTACAAGCTTCGCAACGTCCACCTTTGACATTAAAAGAAAATTGTCCAGGTTTGTAACCTCTAGTTTTGGCTTCTACGGTTTGGGAAAAGACATCACGAATAATATCGAAAACTCCAGTGTAGGTTGCGGGGTTGGAACGGGGAGTTCTACCTATGGGTGATTGGTCAATGACAATGGCTTTATCAACGCAGTTTAACCCTTTGATTTCATCTATATCTTTGGGTGCGGGAGCTTTTTTGAGAAGATGATGTTGTAGGGATGGATAAAGTAATTCGTTAATTAAGGTAGATTTTCCTGAACCAGAAACACCTGTAACCGAAACAAGTTTTCCCAAGGGAATTTCTACATCTATATTTTGTAAGTTGTTGCGATGGGCATTTCTAATAGCTAAGGCGCGACCATTTCCTTCTCTTCTTTTAGCTGGGGTAGTGATGACTCTTCTTCCTGATAGGTAAGCGCCAGTTAAAGACTCTTCAGCATTGAGTAAATTCTCTAAACTGCCTTCGGAAATAATATTTCCACCATGAATTCCGGCACCTGGACCAATATCAACTATATAGTTAGCGGCGCGGATAGTTTCTTCGTCATGTTCGACGACGATTAAGGTATTTCCTAAGTCGCGTAATTTGGTTAATGTTTTCAGTAATCTGCCGTTATCTCGTTGATGTAATCCAATGCTGGGTTCATCTAAAACATAAAGAACTCCTGTTAGTCCTGAACCAATTTGTGTTGCTAACCGAATGCGTTGGGCTTCTCCACCTGATAATGTCATGGCGGGACGATCTAAGGTGAGGTAATCTAATCCCACATCTAATAAAAATTGTAATCTGGCTTTAACTTCTCTGAGAACTAAATCGGCTATTTGGGTTTGGCGATCGCTCAATTTTAATTTTTCGATTCTTTCCCGACATTCCCGAATGGAAACACTGGTAAAATCTAAAATTCCATATTGTCCTAACTTTACGGATAAGGCTTCGGGTTTTAATCTTTTCCCACCACAAACTTCGCAGGGTTGGTCAATTAAATATTCTTCCAATTTCTGTTTGACTAATTCTGTTCCCCCTTCATACTGTCTTTGTAAAATGGGAATTACACCTTTGAAACTCTGCTTTTTCTCTTCTGTAGTTTTCTTGTTTTCTTCTCCATACAAGACAACTTTTTGCTGTTCTGGTGTCAACTTCCCCCATTGAGTTTGTAACTCAAAGCCATAATTCAAGCCGACAGCATACAGCAATTCCAAATAATAGGAGTTTTCTTTTTCTGACCAGGGAGCGATCGCTGCATACATGGGCGAATCTGGATTAGGGACAACCAATTCCGGGGAAAATCTTCTTAAAGTCCCAATCCCATGACAATGGGGACAAGCACCATAAGGGGAATTAAAAGAAAACAACCGGGGGGATAATTCTTCCATTACCGCACCATGTTCGGGACAAGCAAAGTTTTCCGAAAACACCATTTCTGTGGGTAATTCTTGTGCGGAAATACCTTGATTTTCTGCCTCAGTTGCTATATACTTACTATCAGACCGCTCCAGCGCCATCTTATCCAATGTATCTTTTAATACCTCAATTGTGGCAATTCCGTTAGATTGCTTAAGACAAGTTGCTAGGGAATCTACCAAACGCTCTTGAATACCATCTTTCTTAACTAATCTGTCAATAACCAGTTCTATAGTATGTGTGTTATTTTTATCTAACTCAATGGAATCTGATAGCTCTCGCACCTCTCCATTTACCCGAATGCGGACAAATCCTTGGGCGGCTAAACCAGAAATTAATTTGCGGTGAGTTCCCTTTTTCCCCCGGACTACAGGGGCTAGAATTTGGAAGCGGGTACGGTCGGGAAGTTCCATGATGCGATCGCACATCTGGTCAATGGTCTGAGGGGCAATAGAGCGATCGCACATGGGACAATGAGGTTCACCCGCCCGACCATATAACAACCGCAAATAATCATAAATTTCCGTCACCGTCCCCACAGTTGAACGGGGATTATGGGAAGTTGATTTTTGGTCAATGGAAATTGCCGGACTTAAACCTTCAATTGCTTCAACGTCGGGTTTATCCAACTGTCCCAAAAATTGCCGAGCATAGGCACTGAGAGATTCCACATAACGGCGTTGACCTTCGGCGAAAATGGTATCGAACGCCAAAGAAGACTTACCCGAACCAGAAACGCCAGTAAAGACAATCAGGCGATCGCGGGGTAATTCCAAATCAATATTTTTCAGATTATGCTGCCTAGCACCCCGAATGCGGATAGTATTTTGGCTATTGTGAGCGTTTGGAAGCACATCGTTTAAAGAAGCAGCTAGGTTTTCTGACATATTGACAGGCTAAGGAAAGGTTACACAGTGAAACAATCCTTAATAATACTATCTTTACTCAGGTTATAGTAAAGTATCAATCATCTTAATTTTCTAACCAGGATATCACTTTATATTTTCTTGATTTAGTAGATAATTAGAAAAAATCTTGCTGAGGATAGAGTTATGGTTTCACAAATCGCCGCACCAGCCCAGCTAGAGGTCATTTACTCAGATTGTGACGGACAACTGGTGGCAAATAACACAATTCAGTTTCCTATTCTTGTAGAAATTCAGCAAAACTGAGATTATCTGTTTGCTAATGCTCCAAATATATTTGTAGATGGAGATTTATTTTGGTATCCCGTCGAGGGCAAAAATACATTAAGTAGTCGGACAAAATTAAATTCACTCGTTGAGAGAGGGAACAGGGAACAGGGAACAGGGAACAGAAAAAACAATTGTGTAATTAATTCTGTCCCATTACTTAGTAGAGGAAGTACAAGCAATAATTTAAGAATATAATTATGACAGAAACAAACTATTTGCAACAAAATAATATTAATTCAGAATATGAGGAAGATATAGATATTGAAGAGGAAGAAGAAGAACCAACGCTTTCTCAAGGATTTGATCCGACTTGCATTAGTATGGGAACTAATATCATGACCGTACAGCAAATTCTGGACAGATTAAATAATCATCGAATGATAGCACCTGAATTTCAACGAAAAGAAGGTATTTGGACTAAAACTGCAAAAAGTCGGTTAATTGAATCTCTTTTATTGCAAATTCCTTTACCTGCTTTTTATATTGATGCAACTAATGATGATCAATGGTTAGTCATAGATGGAATCCAAAGAATAACAACATTTAAGGAATTTGTCACTGATCAAAGTTTTAATCTGAATGGATTAGATTTTTTCACTGATTTACATGGTAAAAATTATCAAGAACTGACACCTCGGTGGAAAAGAAGAATTAAAGAAACAAAATTAACAGTATATTTAATTTTAAGAGGAACATCATCTGAGATTAGTTTTAATATATTTAAACGGATTAATCAAGGAGGAACTGCACTTTCTGCTCAAGAAATGCGTTATGCTAAAAACTCTCCAAATAAAATAACAACCTTATTAAAAGAACTTTCTCAATCTCCAGAATTTAAAAAAACAACAGATAAGGGAATTAAAGATAAAAGAATGATTGATCAAGAATGTATTTTAAAAGTTTTATCTTTAATGACAAGTAATATAGATAACCTGACCTTCAAAGATTATGATTATTTTTTAGATAAAAAAATGACCGAAATGAATCAAATGGATGATTCTGAAATAGAGAATATTAAACAAAGATTTTTGTTAATTATGAATCTTGCTCATGATTTATTTGAGGGACAAGCATTTAGGAAGCCAAGAGAGAAACCAAGATATCCTATTAATAAAGCACTACTGGAAGCATGGTCAATTAACCTGGCTAAATTAAATGATCAGGAAATCAATATTCTTAAACAAAGAAAAGAAGATTTACTTAAAGTTTTATTAAAAGAACAAGAAAATGGTAAGTTTGATAGTATCTTATATAAAAGTGCTGGAGATGCTAACATCGTCAAAGAGCGATTTAAGCATATTCAAGGAATTATTCAAAGTATATTGTCATGATTAAAAAATTACATTTAAAAAACTTCAAAGCATTTGCAGATGAAAATTTTGATTTTAAACCTCTTACCTTAATTTCTGGTTTAAATAGTACAGGTAAATCTTCTGTAATTCAACCATTGATTTTATTACGTTATGCTTATAGAACAGATTATTTACCTAATAATGGGCTAAAACTTGATAATGAAATAGCGTATATAGGTACTGGTGAAGATGCTATATATGAAAATGCTGACGAAGAATTAATTAGCTTTGGTATTGTTTGGGAAAATGATCAACAAACAATCTGGAATTTTAATTATGATTTTCAAAAAAATGTACTACCAATTGCATCAATAGTTAATGATTCTCAAATTAATCAATCTAATTTATTTAGCGATAATTTTCACTATTTAGGTGCAGAAAGAATTACACCAGCAGGATTCTATCCTTTATCTGAAAATGATGTTATTAAACATAGACAATTAGGCAAAAAAGGAGAATATACTGGACATTTTTTATTTGAATTTGGTAATCAAGATATTCCTATTAGTGAGTTAAGTCATACTCATAGTGAATCCCAAAGTTTAAAAGATCAAGTAGATGCTTGGATGGGAGAAATTAGCCCTCATATTAAAACCCATGTTGAAAAAGTTGCTAATGCAATCACGTTAAAATATTCTTTTGGTATTAGTAAAAAATATTCTCCTTTTAATGTAGGTTTTGGTGTCACTTATTCTTTACCCATTCTAACAGCAATTCTTTCCTCTAAACCAGGAACAATGATAATTATTGAAAATCCTGAATCTCATCTTCACCCTCAAGGACAATCACAACTAGGTCAATTATTAGCTTTAGCTGCAAATCATGGGATTCAAGTAATCATTGAAAGTCACAGTGATCATATTCTAAATGGTATAAGAATTGCTGTTCATGATGGCAAAATCAAGCCAGAAGATGTACAATTACACTTTTTTGAAATACAAAGTCAAATGAATGAAATTAAAATTCTAACGGAGAAGCAAGATTATTTAGTTTGCATATTCGCATGACTCCGGGTGCATGGAGATTGTATTTTTATCCTTTAAAACCAACTGAAATTATGATTGGCTATATTGGTATTAAAATTCAATAAGAGACTTCCAAGAAATAAATTATCCCAAGAAACGAACCACAGAGGCACAGAGTACACAGAGAGAGAATTTTTGCATCAGTTTTGGGACATTTTTTTATTTGGAAGTCTCTAAATAGACTTATATCCATAATATCCAATGTTTTATTCCACTATTTACTGGAGTTACATGAGATTTATAGCCTAATTATTGAACTTCTGCTGTTTAAGAAATCACTAATTATCAATTACCTGTCCTAACCAATCAATAATTTCACTATTCACAATATCTGGAACTTCATCATGGGGACAATGGCCAGCGCCGGGAATAGGAACAACTTTAATATTTTGACCATTTTCTCGCGCTGCTTCATAGATATTTGCGCCGGTAATTGGTGTCCAAGGATCTTCTGCACCCCAAATTACTAATAACGGAAATTCCAACTTCGGTAATAATTCCTCTGGACTAGGACCGGGAGGTGCAGTGAGAATAGAAGCAAAAACTTCTTGCGCTCCTGGGTCACAAGATGGGCTATAAAGTAAATCTACAAGTTCATCTGTCACAGCAGTGCGATCGCTATATACTTGATATAAAGTCCGGCGAATTTGCGATTTTTGACGAATACGGTTAAAAACGAATTTACCTGTAACTGGGTTAGCCACTAATTTGTTAAAAGTTGCCATCACCACTCGCAGCACAGGATTTAATTCGTGGGGACGGTGACTCAAACCACCAGCAGAGTTAATTAAGACCCCTCCAGCCGCAATTTCTGGATATTCTGTTAAAACAATTAAACTTAAAAGAGCGCCAATAGAATTACCAATAAATATTGCTGGTGTTTGAATATGTGCATTGCAAAAATCTTTTAATAATTCTGCCCACACATTCATGCTATAATCTATAACAGCTTTATCAGAACCACCAAATCCCAACAAATCTAAGGCAAACACCTGATAACCAGCATTAGCCAAAACCGGGATATTTTTGCGCCAATGACCAATGGACGCACCAAAACCGTGAATTAGTACCAAAGGCTGTCCTGTACCCATTACAGTATATTGAATTTGGTAATCTCTCCAAATCCAAACCCGTTTTTCTAAAATTTGTAAATGCTCAGTTGTAGTTGTCATTTTTCTATCAAATTTC
>NZ_VILC01000079.1:15578-35188 GCF_009712065.1 Aphanizomenon sp. UHCC 0183
ACTATAACAAGTATAGCCTTACTTGAACTTTAATTGTATAGTTATAACCTGACAACTTACGCAAGTGCCACACCAAAAATCTGTTTATTTGCAGGATTTATGTAGTCTGACGCACCCTACCAATGTAAGTAATTGGACAAAAATATTTACAGTCATTGCGAGCGAAGGGAAGCAATCACAATCCTTGCGATTGCCTTCGTTTCATATGGCTAACGCCACGCAACGCTTACGCAATGACATTGTGTATTAATTCTGTCTCATTACTTACCAGTTGCGTAATTCCTCAAACTTTGTCTTTGACCTATCTAACAGGAAATTGACAATTCTTAATATTCAAAAATCTTGGAACTAAACCTATAAACCACAAGTCAACAGCAATACCTATGGGTAATGGGTAAAAAAATCTTTAAAAAACAGAACTAAAACTGAACTAACAAGTTTAAGGAGTATTTAACTTGATGAGAAGTTCCAAATTTCTGCAAATATCTACTGCGGCTTTATTGAGTTTAGGAATCTTCCAGAACATAGCTCTTGCTCAACCAATTAAAAGCCAAATAAGAATCCCCGCATCTCAAGCTGTAGATAAAAATTTATCGCAAATCAAAATAAATCCCCTTTATCTTGAACGAGAACAAAAAGCTCCCTTAATCATTAAAAATCAACTACTGGAATTACGCCGGGATATCCAGTCAAAAAACTTCACCTTTCAGGTAGGTTACACCACAGCCTTAGATTATAAACTAGAGCAACTAGCCGCCACCCAAGCACCAGATGATTTACCAACACAGGCTAACATCCAAAACGCCGTTGCAGCACAAATCTTAAATCTTGATTCAGCCGAACGTGAGAAATTTGAACGTATCAATCCCGGCGTAATCCCTGAATTACAATTAATTAAACGTAATAGCTGTTTTGCCTCAGCCAAATCCTTTGACTGGCGGAATTTAAATAAAGTTACCCCAGTTCGTAACCAAGGAGGTTGCGGTAGTTGTTGGGCATTTGCTACCTTGGGAGCTTACGAAGGGAATAACCTCATTCGCAATAACTCCGCTGCTGATGCTTCCGAACAGCAAATTATTAACTGGGGTGGTGCAGGTAGTTGTGGTGGGGGTTGGTGGTCTAAAGCATTTGATTTCCTCATTAACAAAGGCACAGCCACCGAAGCCACAGTACCCTACACCGCCACCAACAATCCCTACAATCCCAGCGTAGACACTCCCTACCGTTCCATAGCCTGGGGATATGTTAAACCAAACGGCGGAATTCCCACAGTTGCAGAAATGAAACTGGCTATGTGCAAATATGGACCCTTAACAGTTGCAGTGAGAGTTACTCCTGCTTTCCAAGGTTATGTTAGCGGCGTATTTAACGAGCAAGCAAATGGTCCTATTAATCATGGTGTCACCCTCATTGGTTGGGATGATCAAAAACAAGCTTGGTTAATCAAGAATTCTTGGGGTACAGGTTGGGGTGATAATGGTTATATGTGGATTGGCTATAACAGCAATAGCATCGGTTATGGCGCAGCTTGGACTCAAGCTAGAAGCAATTTCTACAAGCTTTCTCCTGACTTGTTGAAAAAGATCACTCCTTTAAAAATCAATCCAGAATTAATTAAAGTTAATTCCAAAAACATTTCTCGATAATTGTTTTGACTTTAGCTAACCCATTGGTGTCAACTTAAGCTCAAATCCATACCACATCTCGTTCCTAGTCTCTGACTAGGAATGCAGTTGATGAGGCTCTGCCTCTATACTTGAGAAGGTAATAACTTGCGTTTTTACATCCATATATTACCTTTAAGCAAAAGCTCGATTTATTCCCTTGCGGAGTATAATATCACTGAAGGCAGAGCCTTCTAGAATTCGTTCCCAGTCAGAGACTGGGAACGAGATGAAAAATTTTCCGGTTATTCAGTCATCAAAAGACAACTTTTGCTATTAGACTGGGAATGAATTCCCAGTCGGGCTGTGGGTTTTACGTTAAGTTGATACCAATGAAGCTCTTGCTTTACCCCTATCTATAGAATCAAATAATTAAGCCGTGTTGAGTATACAATGGAGGGCGCAGGACGGAGGGCGCAGGACGGAGGGCGCAGGCCCTGCGCCCCTACGGGTTTTGCGATAAGAAACTGTACCTCCTAACATCAGAAAGTGCTGTATGTCCCTTACAAAGCGAGTTTTTTTAATTATTTCTCTGTTAACTACCTTGACTATTATTTTTCAAGTTAGTAATACGGCTAATCCTCCTATGTCTAAATCAGAAATCACTGTCAATGATGCTAACAATAACAGTCAGATTATTATTCAAAAAGGTAATATGATGATTGTTGAATTGTTAACTAATCCAGGAACAGGCTATAGTTGGCAAATTATTAAAAATGACCCTGACAAACTCAAACCTTTGGGAGATTCAGTATTAAAGCCATTAGAGACAGAAGCCCCAGGAGCATCTGAAAATCAAGTTTTCCAGTTTTTAGCCCAAAATTCGGGTTCAGCAGTGCTAGAACTCCATTATTTACGTCCCTGGGAAAGAAATCTGCCGCCCTTAAAAACCTATCAAATTAACGTCAAAATTCGTGGATGATATTTAAGGAATTTCGCACATCTGCCAATGGAGTTTCCCAGAGTAGATTCCATTCTATGCCAAATAGTGGTTTAGCCTGTTTAGCCATGATCCATCCTTGGGTAATAGCATCCATGTATTTTGTTGAAAGTTCAATGTCATATAAAACAACTTTCAACAAATTTTTAGTTGATATCACCCAACATTGGTCGCTTTTGAAAAGCTTGTTTGCCTTGGGGAGTGATAGAAAGAAAATCAATCATTTTTTGCAAGCTATCAGAATCGCTAACGGCATTTGCCATTTTACCGATATAATCAAAATCTCCATAATCTGCTTTGACGAGATTAATAATACTCTCAATAACTTTATCTTGTGAATGTGGATTTACTTTTTCTATCACCTGCATATTAAGCCCCCATAGTATTTTGTGTTGGAGAAATTATGAGTTGTCTGGTAAAGTCAGAATCTCTACGCCATCTTCGGTGACAGCAATGGTATGCTCAAATTGAGCAGACAGGAGGCGATCGCTTGTTACCGCAGTCCAACCATCTCCAAGCATTTGGGCTTCATGAGTTCCTTCATTAATCATCGGTTCAATGGTAAATACCATCCCGGCTCTCAGCTTCTTCCCTCTACCCCTAATGCCATAATGGGGAACATCTGGTGCAGTATGGAAAATATTACTAATTCCATGTCCCACAAAATCCCGCACCACTGAAAAACCAAAAGATTCCGCATATTCTTGAATTGCTGCGCCAATATCTCCAATTTTTGCCCCTGGTTTAACCTCTGCAATTCCCAACCGCAGACACTCTTGAGTTACTTCCACTAACTTTTGGGCTGTGGGGGAAGGATTACCCACTAGAAATGTTTTTGATGTATCACCATGATAACCCTCAACAATGGGTGTAACATCTATATTAATAATGTCCCCATCCTTGAGAATTTGTTTAGCATTGGGAATACCGTGACAAATCACCTCATTGACACTTGTACAAATAGACTTAGGATAACCTTTATAACCCAAAGGTGCGCTTTTTGCTCCATGCTTTTGAGTCCATCTTTCCGCTTCATCATTTAATTGCAGAGTGCTAACTCCCGGTTTAACTAAAGGTTCTAGATGTTGTAACAACTTAGCCGCTAAACTGCCAGCACGGCGCATTTTTTCGATTTCTCGCTGGGATAAAATAACTATGGTTTCGGTTTTCATCAATTTTGTATCTTCTACTCTTTTAAAAATATAGTTAATCCAGTTGTCGCTGCCCTGCTTGCAGCATCTGCTACCTTTAGAGTATACAAGCTTTGTTCTGGGGTGATATATAAAGGACTACCATCGCATAGATGATCTAATACCATAGTCGTATCTTTAGCAAATAAACCCCGACGAGTACCCACTTCAATCAACTTTGTTCCGGCTGCTGACACCAGCATTCCCGTATCACCATCGAGAATTATCTCCCCTTTTTCACCTTGAACTTCTAATTTACGTTCTGATTGCCACAAAGTTTCACCTTTGCCATAAATTACCTGTGCCAGTAGTCCACTTTCAAAGCATAATTGGGCTGAACATAAACAGGTTTGGTAATAATCAGGTTCAGTTTCCCAATATCGTTGGTGACAATTGACAGTGAGGACTTCACCAAACAAATCAATCAGCCGATTTAACCGAGATAATGCCCCAATCAGGGGGAAGCCAAACATATCATGATTATAAGTCCACTTCCGCGGGGCTGGATGCTGGGGATTCAGGGTGCTATAGCGAATATAAAACAAATCACCAATTTGGTCTAAGTGTTGTTTTAAAGTTTGATGCCAACCCCCCAATAATTCAATGTGTTCGACGTGCAAAAGCTTGTTTACTCTTTTTGCTAAAGCAATCAGTTCTTCTGCTTCTTGGACATCCACAGATAAGGGATATTCAACAATGGTGTGTTTGCCAGATTCTAAAGCTGCACGGGTAATCTTACCATGATCTCGATTAATGGTGCAGATGACCACCAGATCTAAATCGTCTCGTTCTACTAGCTGTTGCCAAGAATCCATCGCCACAGTTGCATATTCTTGGGCTAAAACCGCTGTTCTTTCGGGATTGCCAGTTATGGCTATTAAATCAGTTCGAGGATCTTGTAATAACGCCTCAGCCCTGAGTTTAGCCGCATAGCCTGTTCCCACCAAACCGACTCTGAGACTGTGTGTACATAAAGGTAGTTCGTTATTGTCCATGAATTTATCACCAGTTTTCAATGTTTCGGTTTAATGCCATTGGTATTTTATAAGGGAAATGCCGAAAACCCTTGAAGATGTAGCTGACTTAGTCAGCTACATCTGTGCTTTAGAGAAGGGATGAAGGCTAGAGGCTTTCCTTTATCCTGCATTGACATTAATTTAAAAATTTGAAATTATTTCAAATTTTAATCCATATTCGTGAGACAATTAAATTGTCAGCAAAGACATTAAAAACCTACCGGGAGACTCTCGGAAAGTTACGCTTGTCAGAGATGATTCTGCCAGTAATGGCAAACAGGATCAGGGCAAGAACCCAAATATTTAAGGAACCCTGCCTGAAGCTGGGATAACTGAGAGATATAGACTGAAACTCTCTATAGAATCCCCGCGTCTTTAGACCGGGGAGTGTCAACAACAAGCCACCATCAGGAAATATCTAATACCACTAGTAGTCTGTCAAATTTATTTTGACGGGTTTTTGGTAGTGCGGGCATCTTGCCCGCGTAAGCGAGACGCTCACACTACAGTCCATCATTTTTATCTTGACGAACTACTAGGGTATTTTTCAACAATGTAAAATATTATGGCTCTTTAGTAATTTTGGAAACATTACCATAAATATAATACAGCTTAAAAATCGTGTAAAACTCAGGATAAACAATTAATTAAACGATTTTAACTTTTCAGAGCTGGTTTCTCATGGTTTTTGAGCATTTTTCTTTGAATTTGTCATAAATTCGCGTTTGTAAATAATTAGGTTCTGTTATAGGTTTTACATGATATGCTACATGAATTAGAAAATACCAAAAGAAATTATACATCTTGTGTATAAAATGTGTCTATTTTCTCCTTTAAATATCAAATCCCCGGATAATTTTCAGATGTATCTACTAGGTTTCTATTTTCATTTTCCTAATATCTAAGATGATTACACAAATACAAAATCTGCGAATTTTTTATCCATTCCTAGTGCCATTTATCAGCTCATCTCAGATTTATTGGTTATATATACTTTCGGCTTTGTTACTAGCTTTTATTATATATAAATTAGGGTTATCTCAACAAGACGAACAGATAAATTTAAGGCAGTATCTTTTGCCAAAAGCAGTTTATTTACATCCTTCAGCGATCGCTGAATATAAGTATTATTTTTTATCTTCGCTCTTAGAAATATTTGTAATATTGCCAGTTATATTCTCTCTACCAAATCTAGCAAATATCATTTGTCATTATTTAACAGAAATTACCCATCTGACAACGCCTTTTTTAATCACCAATCCTTATTGGTATCATTATGTCATATTAAGTATTTTTGTGGCTTTAGCGGGGGATTTTGCCTATTATTGTTACCATTATTTAGCTCATAGAAGTTCATTCTTTTGGGAATTTCATAAAGTCCATCATTCTGCGGATGTGCTTACCCCAATGACTGTTTATCGCTCTCATCCCTTTGATTTAATATTAAGTATGATCTTTGCGACTGTAATGCTGGGTTTTACTACAGGAATTTGGATTTATTTATTTGGTAATCAAGTCTCCCTTTTATCCATTTATGGAGTTAACTGGGAGATATTTCTATTTTATCTAACTGGCGCTAACTTACGACATTCTCATATTTGGTTAAACTACCCTCATGGTGTTAGTCATGTGTTGATGAGTCCTGCTCAACATCATATTCATCACAGTGTTGAGCCAAAGCATTATGACAAAAACTTTGGTTACATTCTGTCTTTTTGGGACTGGATATTTGGGACTTTATACGTACCGAAAGGTTATGAAAAGCTGGATTTTGGTCTGTCAGATGGGGAATCAAGTTTATTTAATAATCCGATTAATTTATTGGTACAGCCATTCAAATCTATTTGGCAAAGTTACAACCAAAAGATAAGTAGAGAATAATTTTTTATAGCAGTTCCCATCCAAGTGAGGTACAAGAAGTAATTATGGAACGCAGATAAACGCAGATAAACACAGATAATTTTGTACCTCATTAGATTAGAAAACGCTATATCAGGAATCTAAATACAAATTCACTCAAAAATTAATTGGGAATTATAGTTATGAATAACATGAAATTAGATTTGAGTTCAGATTTATCAAGTACGACTACGATCATCAATGATTTGCCAGAAAATGGTTTTTGTATTCATGATTTATTTGCAATTCAGGTAAAAGCAGCACCAGATTCAGTAGCGACAATATTTGAAAATCAGCAACTTACCTACCAAGAATTGAATGCTAAAGCCAATCAGTTAGCGCATTATTTACAGAGTATTGGTGTAGGTGCTGAGGTGATGGTAGGCTTATGTTTAGAGCGATCGCTCGATCTGATTATCGGTATTCTTGGTATTCTTAAAGCTGGAGGTGCTTATGTACCTATAGATCCGGCCTATCCCCAAGAACGCATAGCATTCATGCTAGAAGACACTAAGTTGCAATTTGTGGTGACACAACAACAATTGGTAGTATCTCTTCCTGAAACTTCTACAACAATTTGTCTAGATACAGATTGGCAAAAAATTGAGTGTCAAAGTTCCCATAATCCCATCAGTGGAGTCACAGCCGAAAATCTCGCTTATTTAATCTATACCTCCGGTTCTACTGGCAAGCCAAAAGGTGTACAAATGCCTCATGGTAGTATTTGTAATTATCTTGAAGCGATCGCTAAAATATTACCAGTTAATCATCAAGATATTTATCTCCATACAGCATCTTTCTCTTTTACTGCCTCAGTCAGACAATTATTTTTACCTTTATCCCAAGGTGCAACCAGTATTCTTGCTACTCGTGAACAAACCAGAACTCCTTTAAGCCTATTTGAATTAATTCAAAAACGTGGTGTTACTATTTCTGATGGTGTACCCTCTGTATGGCGATATGGACTAATTGCTTTAGAAAGTTTAGAGCAACAATATACAAAAGCTCTAAGCGAATCACAATTAAGATTAATAGTATTTGGTGGCGAATTACTACCCTATCAGCTAATTAAAAAGTTACGCAATCTGTTTAAAACACCACCGCAGTTTTTTAATATCCTTGGTCAAACAGAAAGTATTGGCCATGGTTTTTATACTGTTCCTGAAGATTACGATCTTGAAGATGGCTATGTTCCCGTTGGTCATCCTTTAGCAAACATTCAACAAGTTTATGTCCTTAACGCCAATATGGAAGAAGTCCCCATAGGAGGATCGGGAGAAGTCCATATTGCGGGTTCTACCTTAGCACGAGGCTATCTGAACCGCACCGAGGCAAATGGGGAAAAATTCATTATTAATCCTTTTAATCCTCAACAACGACTTTTTAAAACTGGGGATGTTGCTCGTTATTCAAGTAATCAGAATTTAGAAATTCTTGGTCGGATGGATTTTCAGGTAAATATCCGAGGAATGCGGGTTGAACTAGAAGAAATTGAAGCAGTAATTAAACTCCATCCCAGTATTCAAGAAGCTGTGGTTTCTGCCAGAGAAGATGTATCTGGTGGTCAGCGGCTAGTTGCTTATATCGTAGTCAATAACCAAGACTTTAATTCAGGAGAATTACGCAATTTCCTGTCCAGCAAACTACCAGATTATATGATTCCCCATACCTTAATGGTCATGGAGAAATTGCCAGTTTTACCCAATGGAAAATTAGACCGTAACAGTTTACCCGAACCTGATCTATCGGCAATTCAAAGTAAATTTGTCCCTCCGCAAACACCTACACAGGAAATCATTGCTAAAATCTGGGCGGAAGTTTTAGGCATTGAAAAAGTTGGTATTCATGATAACTTTTTAGAATTGGGTGGACATTCCCTATTGGCAAGTTTAGTTATATCAAGATTGCGTGAGGCACTATCCATAGAATTATCTATTGCCAGTTTATTTGCCGCGCCCACAATTGCCACATTTAGTGAACAAATTGGATCTTCTGCCCAGAATTTACTGCCAACCTTAGAACCAGTTTCCCGAAATATTGAATTACCACTTTCATTAACTCAGCAGCGGTTTTGGTTTCTGGATCAAATGGAAGGGGCAAATCCTGCTTACAATATTGTCAGAGTCCTGAATTTACAAGGATTGCTTAACTTTATAGCACTTGAACAGGCGATCGCTACAATTATTAATCGTCATGAAACCCTGCGTACCAGTTTTGGAACTGCTGATGGTAAACCTATTCAAGTTATTGCTGATAAATTAGCATTTACCTTACCTGTAATTGATTTACAAGAATTAGCAGAAGATCAGAAAACGACTGAGGCACAAAGATTAACTACTAATGAATATCTTCGCCCTTTTGCCCTAAATGAATCATCTCTCTTAAGAGTGACATTGATGCAATTGGGGGCAGAATCCCACCAGCTATTAGTAATAATGCACCACATCATTTCTGATGCCTGGTCAGCAGGGAATTTTCTCCAAGAATTATCGGTTATTTATTCAGCCTTGACAGCGGGTTTACCTTCTCCCTTACCCAAATTATCAATTCAGTATGCCGACTATGCTTATTGGCAACGACAATGGCTGGAAAATCAACCCGCGCTTGATTACTGGAAACAACAATTAGCAGATATTCCCGCAGTCATTGAATTACCTACAGATCGATCACGAACAGCAATTCAAACCTTTCGCGGTGATATCCAGAAATTTCAATTTGATTCCCAACTCACTCACAAGCTCAAAAACCTCAGTCAAAAATCGGGTTCTTCCCTATTTATGACACTTCTGACGGCTTTTGTGATCTTACTTTCTCGCTACAGTGGTCAGGAAGATATTGTTGTTGGTTCTCCTATTAGTAATCGCAATCGTGTCGCGTTAGAGCCATTAATTGGCTTCTTTGTGAATACCTTAGTTTTACGGACTCGTCTCGAAGGAAATCCCACATTTATAGAATTACTCCAACAGGTGCGACAGATGGCACTTGATGCTTATGCTCACCAAGATGTCCCCTTTGATCAACTTGTAGAAACCCTCCAACCTCAGCGCCACCTCAGCCATAGTCCCTTATTTCAAGTCATGTTTGTATTGCAAAATTCTCCAGTTTCAAAACTGGAATTAGGAGATTTGCAAGTTACCCAAATAGAATTAGCAAAAGCCACAGCAGGGGCAACTTTTGACTTAACCATATCAATGCAGGAAAAAGATTCAGCATCAGGAACTGAATTAATAGGTGCATTTGAATATAATGCTAATTTGTTTAATGCTGATAGTATTGCCAGGATGGTGGAGAGTTTTCACACCTTAGTTGAGGCAGTTGTAGCAAATCCCCAAGAACGGATTAGAACATTACCTTTACTAACAGCATCCCAAAAGCATCAGTTATTAGTTGAATGGAATCATACGGGAACTGATTATCCCCAAAAATCCATTCATCAATTATTTGAAGAACAAGTAGAAAAAACACCTGATGCAGTGGCGGTAATATTTGAAGATCAGCAATTAACCTACAAACAATTAAATTTACAAGCTAACAAACTAGCTCATTATTTGCAATTTCTGGGTGTAGAACCAGAAATCTTAGTGGGTGTTTATTTAGAACGTTCTTTAGAAATGATCGTCGGATATTTGGGAATTTTAAAAGCTGGTGGTGCTTATGTGCCACTCGATCCTAACTATCCCCCAGAACGGCTCAATTATATGGTGGCAGATTCACAAATGTCCATCATTTTGACTCATTCTTCCTTACTCCCACATTTATCATTAACCCTAGAGCAATCGCAAACTAAAATCATTTGTTGGGATAAAGATTTTGAAATTGAAATTGCCAGTCAAAGTTCCGATAATCCTATTCATAATTTCACACCTGAAAATTTAGCTTATGTCATCTATACTTCTGGTTCTACAGGAAGACCTAAAGGTGTACTAATTCAACATTCAGCACTATTAAATTTAGTGTTCTGGCACTTAAATAATTTTGAAGTAAAATCATCAGATCGAACTACACAGTTAGCAGGAACAGCGTTTGATGCTGCTGTCTGGGAATTATGGCCTTATTTAGTAGTCGGAGCGAGTATATATTTAATTAAATCAGAATTTCTGTTGTCAGCAAAAACACTTCAAGAGAAGTTGATATCACATAATATTACTATTAGTTTTATCCCCACACCCTTAGCAGAAAAATTATGTCTTTTATCCTGGTCAGAAAATACAAGTTTGCGAACTATGTTAACTGGTGGAGATAGACTTAATTCTTATCCATCAAATAAGTTACCATTTAAGTTTTTTAATAACTATGGACCCACAGAAAATACAGTGGTTACAACTTCTGGACAAATTTTACCAGAAGCATCAAATAGTAAATTTCCACCTATAGGTCGTCCTATTACCAATACTCAAGTTTACATTCTTGATCCCTATCTTCAACCCCTACCTATTGGCGTTTATGGAGAAATCTACATTGGTGGACTAAGTTTAGCCAGAGGGTACTTGAATCGTCCTGACTTAACATCTGAGCGATTTATTGCTAATCCTTTTGTGGAAAATGAACGAATTTATAAAACTGGAGACTTAGGACGCTATTTACCAGATGGAAATATTGAATTTCTGGCACGCATTGATCATCAAGTCAAAATTCGGGGTTTTCGGATTGAACTAGGAGAAATTGAGACAGTATTAACCCAACATCCTCAAGTTCAGCAGGTAGTAGTAATTGTCCGCGAAGATCATCCAGGAAACAAGTATTTAGCGGCTTATATTGTCAGCGCAACAGAAACATTGACCAGTAGCGAATTACGTCAATTTCTGAAAGGAAATCTGCCTGAATATATGATACCTGCGGCTTTTGTCATGCTCAAAACCTTACCTCTGACTCCTAATGGTAAAGTTGACCGGCAGATTTTACCAAAGCCAGAAACAACCAATGCAGAGCTAGAAACCACCTTTGTTGCCCCTCGGACTGCCCTAGAAGCAAAATTAGCCGAAATCTGGTGTACAGTATTGCATCGGGAGCAGGTAGGCATCTATGATAACTTCTTTGAATTGGGGGGACACTCTCTCCTGATCACATCTGTAATATCTCGCATTCGAGAACATTTTTCCATAGTTCTGCCGCTGCGTTCTCTATTTACAGCCCCGACTATCGCTGAACTTAGTCAAGTAATAACTGCACATATACTGGATGCCATAACAGTTGATACCTTACCACCTCTTGTCCCTCAAGCACGAGACACTTGTATCCCCCTGTCTTTTGCACAAGAGTCTATATGGCAGTTACAACAATTAGCTCCTGAAAGTTGCGCCTACAACAGCTTTTTTATTTTACGTTTTACTGGCTCTCTTTCTGCAACTGCTTTGGAGTCCAGTTTCAATGAAATAATTCGTCGTCATGAAATATTACGCACGGCTTTTACGATAGTAGAAGGTCAACCTGTACAAGTAATTACTCCATTTCTAACTATCCCATTAGAGATTATAGACTTACAAAACCTACCCTTGATAGAGCGAACATCGGGCGCAGAAAGACTAGCTGCGCTGCAATATAATCACCATTTTGATCTGGCTTTAGTCCCTCTCATCAAAACAACTTTACTGCAACTAACTCCAGAAGAACATTGGTTGACAATAAATATGCACCATATCATCACAGATGGTTGGTCATTTGGTTTGTTGTTGGAGGAGTTGGGAATCCTCTATGCAGCTTTTGTGAATGGTTTACCTTCATCCCTACCGGAATTACCTGTTCATTACGCAGATTTTACCCTCTGGCAACGGCAATACTTTAATGAAAAGGTCATAGAAAAGCAATTGGCTTACTGGCTACAAAAACTAACTAATACTTCACTAGAATCTGATGAATCTAGCAATCAGCTACAGTTGAGTAACGAAAATACCAGCGCAGCTATTTATTCTGTGGTTCTGCCAGCGTGTATTGTAACATCAATCGAAGCTCTCTGTCGTTCTCAAAAGGTCAGCATTTTTGTAATCATTCTCACTGCTCTAAATATACTTTTGTTCAAGCGCAATAGTAAGAACGAAATTTTAGTCATGGCAACTATTGGTAATCGGAGTCCGGTGGAAACTGAAAAAATGATCGGTTGCTTCATCAACGATGTAATTTTGAGATCCGATCTCTATTCTGAGCAAACTGGAGAAATTCTTTTAGAACAAGCCCAAGAAACTCTCACAGAAGCAATGAACAATAAAGAGATTGCCTATCAAACAGTCATTGACACTATTTCCAGTAAACAACCATTGAATATCTCAGCAGCCCTAACTATGTTACCTCCACAAAATTGGCATAACTGGATATTAGATGTTGACTTTGTATCAATAAAGCGCGATCTCGACTTGTGGGATGGAGAAATTCCCTTAGAAATTTATGTTTCTTCACCTTCAGTAAATAATCCCACTATGGAAATTAAGGTTTTCTACAGCACGGAGTTATTTACAAATGAAACCATCGAGGTTTTGTTTAGCGATTACCAGCAAATTCTTCAGCAGCTTGTCCAAGATCCAACTATTCAAGTTTGTGGATTTTTTGATTGGTGAACATTGCAAGACTCAGATCCCCGACTTCTTAGAGAAGTCGGGGATCTGACATTAAACCATGAAGCTTTGCCACAAGTTCACTAATAATCACTATTGCCATGTTAGAAAACAGCCCACCAGAGTTAAAACAACAACCCAGATTTGGATCGTCTTTATTGAGATGGACTGAGTATTTCTCCAGTCAGTCAGGAGAGATAACTCAAAGCATGAGCGTGTTTATCTTGATCTGGTTTGGCCAAGTTTTATCCCTAGTTGGCTCGCGGACAACCACTTTTGCTTTGAGTATTTGGGTTTATCAACATACGAATTCCACGACTCAATTTACACTACTGATTCTCTCCACAACCTTACCGACAATTTTGATCTCTCCCATTGCCGGCGTGATTGTCGATCGCTTTTCTCGGCGCTGGATCATGATTATTAGTGATTTTTGTGCGGGTTTATGTACCTTGCTAATTGCTTGGTTATTTATCAGTAATCACTTAGAAGTTTGGAGTCTGTGTGTAGTCAGTGCGATTAGTGCCAGCTTTAATGCTTTTCAGGGACTAGCCTATTCCTCCGCGACTACATTACTGGTGCCAAAAGCACAACTTGGTCGTGCCAGTTCGATGACACAGATCAGATTAGCGATCGCCGAAATTCTCTCCCCGGTATTAGCCGCAGCCTTATTAGTAACTGTACAATTGTCAGGCATTGTCATCATTGATTTATCCACATTGGTCTTGGCATTGATCTGTTTGCTGGTAGTTAAATTTCCCGAAATTTCGTCCACAGAAAATCCTGATGCCGAAACCGATTCATTTTGGCAACAAATCACCTTTGGCTGGAAATATTTAGTAGTACGTCCCGGACTACTCGGATTAGTCATGTTCATTGCCATTATCAACTTTCTCGTTGGTAGCGCAGAAGCTCTAACTACACCCTTAGTGCTTTCCTTTGCTTCCGCTCAATCTCTAGGGACTATCTATTCTATTGCCAGTTCTGGCCTATTGGTAGGTAGTGTAGTGATGAGCATTTGGGGCGGGCTAGAACGCCAGATCAATACCATATTTGTATCCATGACATTTTTGGGTATCTCCTATGTATTAGCTGGGTTGACGGCTTCCACAGTTATATTTACGATCGCCAATTTCTTGATATTTCTGATGTTTCCCATTATTAATGGGTCAATTCAAGTCATCTATCAGAAAAAAGTATCGCCAGAAGTCCAGGGCAGGGTCTTTGCTTTTCGCAGTGCTGCTGTGCAGGGGTTTTTACCACTTTCCTACCTAACCTGTGGAGCATTAGCTGATCAATTTTTTGAACCAATCATGGCCAAAGATGGGGCTTTAGCCAATAGCATTGGCCAAATTATTGGTGTTGGTCATGGTCGCGGCATGGGTTTAATGTTTATCATCCTGGGTCTGTTTTCTCTAGTTGCAACCTTGATTGCCTACTTGTATCCACGTCTGCGCTGCGTAGAACATGAACTACCTGATGCCTGAGTTCGGTGTTAGGAGTTAAAATTTAAGAGCAAAGGACACGCATATTTGAATCATGACGGATAATCAAGGAATTCAAGAGACATAAAGACTTTCTCCATAAAATGGAAATTTCTTTAAAAGAAGCCTGCGAAACGGAATATTGGCTGATTGTTTTAGTTGAATCAGAAGCTATTAACCCAGAAAAGGTCAAATGTCTTAGGCAACAAATTGATATCATTATCAGAATTTTGGTAACTATCACGAAAAAAGTCAAGGAAAAACACCAAACTCCGAACACCGAACACCGAACACCGAACACCGAACACCGAACTCAGGTCTGATGCACTTTGACATGTATCCCAGCGGGTATTTTATATAACAAAACCTTATTAGTAATTAGTAACTAAATTTCATTACTAATCGAGGTCAATTTTCTGTCGTAACTTTTAACTTTTCCCTTACGATAAGTAATTGAACAAAAATATTTACAGTCATTGCGAGGGAAGAGAAGCAATCACAACCGTTGCGATTGCTTCTCTTCACCTCGCTCCATATGGCTAACGCCACGCTGCGCTAACGCAATGACATTGTGTAATTAATTCTGTCTCACTACTTATCACACAACATCACACCAAAAATTTGTTGTAGGGTGCGTCAGAGATCAATAATCTGTTTATTTGCAGGTATGCAGTCTGACGCACCCTAGCAGTGTGCCAGTTACGTAAGTCGTGTCTTTCATACAAAAAAAGGATCTACTGGGAAAATATATGGTGCAGGAATTTAGTACGGCATTGAAACCCACCCAAAACAATATATTCCCATTGGCTTTCTTATCATTATTACTGGGAGTTTTCATTTTATCTTTTGCGGCAATTTTCACTCGACTCGCAGAAAATGAACTGAGTCCGTCAGCAACTGTTTTTAATCGCTATTATATAGCTACAGTAGTTTTATTTGTTTGGCAAGCAGTTCAATCTAGAATCAACAATCCATCTAAACCCAATCAAGTCATTGAGTTACGAGACTGGGGAGTTTTTCTTTTATCATCAATGTTAGGGGCGGCTGCTAGTTTTCTTTGGGCTTTGTCATTAACTCAAACCAGCGTTGCCAGTTCTAATTTGCTCCATAATGTCACCCCTATCTTTGCCGTATTAGGTGGTTGGTTGTTCTTAGGTCAAAGTTTTGACTATAAATTTTTATTAGGAATGATGTTAGCAATTGTTGGCATAGCTATCATTACTAGTGGAGATTTTCAATCTGAGGTTAACTCCCTTTATGGTGACTCTTTAGCTCTCCTATCTGCTGTTTTTTATGCCTTAAATTATCTAGCCAGGGAAAAATTACGCTCCAAATTTTCAGCATCCACTATATTATTGTTTACTTGCCCATTAAGTGGATGTTTTACTTTCCTCATTGCATTAACTAGTAAAACACAACTATTTCCGAATTCCTGGGAAACCTGGCTGGCAGTAATTTGTTTAGCAGTTCTATGTCAAATTATCGGACAAGGATTGCTAACTCATAATCTTAAACAATTTTCTTCAGGTTTTGTCACTCTCTTGATGCTTCTAGAGCCTTTGCTAACAGCTTTATTTGCTTTTTTAATTTTTGCAGAAAAGTTAAGTATTCTCAACTGTTTTGCCTTTATCATCGTTTTGATAGGTATATATATAGCAAAATTAAGCATTGGCTCAGGAAAGGTAGAAGAAAAAACCAATCTTGATATTCAGAAAACTGCATAAATCCATGATGGAGTTAGATGGGCGTGTTGCCCACTATTATGATTCAAGTTCTCAGTTGTTGTTTTCTTGACTCTAAGTAGGTGAACACAATAAAACCAAACTGTGTAAAGAAATGTAAAATCGCCCAAACCCTCTTCACTCTTGCCTCTTGCCTTTTGCCTTGCCATAACGACAATTTTCAACACCAACCTACTTACTTTAGATTTCTGTCAAGCCTAATTGAGATGCTCTTACCCTGGTGCTATTAGAGGTTGTTTGAAAACTTTTTCGTGTGGGATCTGACACCCGCAGATGCCCATAAATCCCCCTTAAAAAGGGGGACTTTGAGGAATTTAGCCCCCCTTTGTAAGGGGGGTTGGGGGGATCTCGATTAATTCTGATACTTTTCAAACATCCTCTTAGGTCTTCTATCGAATGTTGTCTTTTATTTATATGTATGTATTAGCTGGATTGAAGGCTTCAACAGTTATATTTACGATCGCCAATTTCTTGATATTTTTTATATTTCCCATCATCAATGGATCAATTCAAGTCATCTATCAGAAAAAAGTAGCACCAGAAGTACAGGGAAGGGTCTTTGCTTTTCGCAGTGCTGCCGTACAGGGGTTTTTACCACTTTCCTACCTAACCTGTGGAGCATTAGCTGATCAATTTTTTGAACCAATCATGGCAAAAGATGGAGCTTTAGCCCATAGCATTGGCCAGATTATTGGGGTTGGTCATGGTCGCGGCATGGGTTTAATGTTTATCATTCTGGGTCTGTTTTCTCTAGTCGCAACATTGATTGCCTACTTGTATCCGCGTCTCCGCTGCGTAGAACATGAACTACCTGATGCAATTCCTGACCAACTAGAGGTTTCATAAAGCCGTCATCAAAAAATGTCCCCAAGATGCACTTTGACATCTACCCACCTACGGATTTTATATAACAAAAACTTATTGGTAATAAGTAACTAAATTTCATTACTAATCGGGGTCAATTTTCTGTCATAAATTTTAACTTTTCCCTTAGTATCAGAATTGAAGCAAATTTAAACCAGCGGCTAATCCCATCAGAATAGCTGTAGTGTTTGCTGAAAAATCACTGATACTGTCGATTCCACAAGAGAGGATAATTAAATGGCTACTTATAAAGTAACACTCATCAACGAAGCAGAAGGTCTTAATAAAACCATTGACGTTGAAGACGATACCTACATTCTAGATGCAGCAGAAGAAGCTGGACTTGACTTACCCTACTCCTGTCGGGCTGGTGCTTGTTCAACCTGTGCTGGTAAAATCATTTCCGGTACTGTTGACCAATCAGATCAGTCTTTCTTAGATGACGACCAAGTTGAAGCTCAATATGTATTGACTTGTGTTGCTTATCCTACTTCTGATGTCACTATCGAAACCCACAGAGAAGAAGACCTTTACTAAGTTTTAGTAAAAAAAACACTCCAAAAAGGGGATTGGGAATTGGCTACTGAGTAGGAGTTGCACCAATTCCCCAATTATCTACTCCCTTTAATTTTAGTCCCCGGATAATAGAACTCCAGAATCTTGGAACTAGACCAACCCAGTTTGGCTAGATTCTGAGCGCCTGTTTGACTTAAACCCACTCCATGTCCTAAGCCACCACCAATAAAAGCATATCCCCACAAATTGGTTTGACCTTTATTCAATGGTTGAATGTAAAAAAGCGTGCTGATGGGGGCAGCAAAGGCACTACGAACTTCATCTTTTTGTAAGGTAAAAACGCCAATATCTGTTTTCACAGCCAGTTTTAAAATCCGTCCACTGGAACTGCGTTGAACGACGGACATGGCTTGAATTTTTTTGAATTTGCTATAGGGGCTTTTTTTTGCTTGTAAAAACTTTTGCAAGTCTTTGGTAATTTTATTGATGTCCGTTTCTCTGCGCCAACGGAATACATCCCATGTACTTTCATTAAATCCGGCTTTAAGATTGATAAATTTCTCAAAGTTCTGATCATCTGCTAAATTCTGATGTGATAAGTTCCAAAGATTTTGATTAGCAGCATCTATGACCGGTTTTAAATAGGGACGATCTTCTCCATTCCAGATATCACTAAAGTTAGCGGTAACACCACCTGTAGTGGAAGAATACAAAGCATCAACTATTTCGTTATTATAAGTGAGGATCTGACCTCTGGTAGAGGCGATCGCCCGATCTGTATTTTTAGCGATTCCACTCAGTCCTTGATAAACTTGACAGTGAGTGTCAGCACATAACTGATAATTATCTACCGCAAATCTGCGAACATTTCGCAAAGCATAGGTGCGGGCAATAATCGCTTGTGCTTCTAGGGCTGCCATTGGTGCATCTGTGCCAATTTCATGGGGTAAAACTCCTCGCACATAGGTTTCCAAGGGTACGGTATTCACTAAGGTGTAATGCCCATAGGCGTTAGGCTGCAAGGTCACTTTTCCGGGATAAACACGCTTTGATTCAAGTTTGTTATCGGTACTAACTTTGACCAATTCCTTACCCGCAGTCACTTCTAGATAATTGGGATTATAATTTTTACCATTTACTACCCAAGTAATTTTTGAGACTTTTGATAAAATATTGGTTGCTAAGTAAGCATTTTTATCACCGGATGTTTCTATACTTTTTAATAGCAAGCGGCGAATTAAAGGAGTGCTGTAAACGTCCCGTTTTGCCCATACTTGCCAACGTTCTGGCTGGGATATTTCTACTTCTATCCCCAAAGAACGCCAGTGGTTAGCGTTATCTTCGGCTGTTTCAAAGGTGCGAAAGTCACCCAGCACTAATACTTCCTGAACCACTGTTTGGGTTAAGGGCTGCATAACTGTTGCTAACTGGATGGGTTTGTCTGTGACTAGGGTTTGTTGCTGATTACCTACTGCAAATTTTAATGTTAAGCGATCGCCTTTGGTGGGAGATAATTCTAACTTGTCTGTGGGTTTAGCCCCAAATCGTTGGACAATACCAATTTGCAATTTTACATCTTGGTTTTTGCTTACGGGTTCTGATGCGGCAGTCAATCCCAATAAGCACAAGGTTGTTATTAATCTGTAGGAAGAACGCCAAATAAATATTTTCATGCAAACTAATTCTGATTGCCCTTATATTGTCGGAGAGGTTTTAAATTAATTAACTCAATTTACAAAAGAAGGGAACA